>JABWAJ010000334.1 GCA_013361075.1 Saprospiraceae bacterium
AAACGAATGGAATATGTGGTAATGATCGGGCAGTTGCTGATGAGCTTGTCCATACTGATCATCCTCCATGAGATGGGGCATTTTATCCCTGCCAAGGCATTCAATACCCGGGTGGAAAAGTTCTATCTCTTCTTCGACCCCTGGTTTTCGGTATTCAAGAAAAAGGTGGGCGAGACGGAATACGGCATCGGCTGGCTGCCCTTGGGCGGCTACGTGAAAATTTCGGGGATGGTGGACGAGAGTTTCGACACCGAGCAGCTCAAGCAGGAGCCCCAGCCCTGGGAGTTCCGCTCCAAACCGGCCTGGCAGCGGCTGATCATCATGCTGGGCGGGGTGACGGTCAACTTCATCCTGGGCTTCCTGATCTTCGCCATGGTGCTTTTCGCCTGGGGCGAGGAGTATATGCCATCGCAAAATGTGATCTACGGCATCCACGTCGACAGCCTGGGCATTCAGATGGGATTGCAGAACGGCGACAAGATCGTCAAGGTTGGCGACGCGCCTTTCGATAAATTCTCCGACCGCACCGTGGTGCGCGGCATCGTCATCGATAACATCCAGACCATCACGATTGAGCGCAACGGGCAGGAAATGACGCTTCCCGTCGACCCCACGCTGATCAAGGAACTGTCGAGCTACCGCAACAAGAGCAAGCGCCTCTTCACCGAGCGAGTCCCCTTCGTGGTAGGCGATATTTTGAAAAATTCACCCGCAGAAGGCTCCGACCTGGAAAAAGGCGACAGCCTGATCGCCCTCAACGGCGACACGTTGATGTTCTTCGACCAGTACTTCACCCGCCTGAGAGCCAGTCCCAACACCCCCATCGAGCTGACCGTGATACGCGGGGGCGAGGCAAAAACCATTGCCATGACAACGACGGAAGAAGGCACCATTGGCGTGCGGCCTTATCCCGGCGTGTATTTCTTCAAAACCGAGCGCCAGGAGTACGGCTTTATGGAGGCCATCCCCGCCGGCACCATGAAAGGCCTGGGCTTTTTGGCCGACCAGATCAAGGCCTTCGGGCACATCATCTCCGGCAAGATCGCCGCGAGCGAGAGCCTGGGCGGTTTCGCCTCCATCGGCTCCATGTTCGGCACTGAGTGGAACTGGGAGCGTTTCTGGACCATGACGGCCATCCTCTCCCTCATTCTGGCCTTCATGAACCTGCTGCCCATCCCCGCCCTCGATGGCGGACACGTGCTGTTCCTCCTCGGCGAGGTCATCACCGGCCGCAAGCCCAGCGACAAGTTTATGGAATACGCCACCATGGTCGGCTTCATCCTGATCGTCGCGCTGATGATCTATGCGAATGGGTTGGATATTGTGAGGGGGTGTAATTAATTTTGAATTTTAAATTATGAATTTTAAATTAAATTGATTTTCAGCAAGTTGACTTCAACGGGTCGCATCCTAAACAATCCATAATTTAAAATTTAAAATTAACTTGAACTACTTCGATTTCTACCACCTCCCCCTCTCCTTCCTGCTCGACGAAGCGGAGTTGAAGCGGCGCTACTACGAGCACAGCAAGCGCCTGCACCCCGACTTCTACACCCTGGAGCCGGAGGAGAAGCAGTTGGAGATACTGGAGCAATCGACCTACAACAACCAGGCGTACAAGACCCTGTCGAACTTCGACGCGCGGATGAAGTATGTGCTGGAGTTGAAGGGGCTGATGCCGGAAGAGGGCCAGGCTGCCCTGCCGCAGGACTTTTTGATGGAGATGATGGAGATCAATGAAGAGCTGATGGAGCTGGAGTTTGACTTCGACGCCGGGCGCCTTGAAAAGGTGGTACGGATGCTGGAGCAACTGGAGCAGGAGTTGCTGGCGGAGGTTACCCCCACTCTGGATGCCTTCACCAAGAACCCCGACGGGGTTGACTTACAGCCGGCTGCCGATTATTATTTTAAGAAGAAATATTTGTTGCGGATAAGGGAGAATTTGGGTAAATTTGCCTCTCCAAAATAGGAGCCTTTGCAATGGCAAAGAGAATTTTGTTTATAAGTTTATAAGGGTATAAGTTTATAAACTCCTACCCTTATAAACTTCTAAACTAAAAAAGAAGCCGAAGTGGCGGAATGGTAGACGCGCTGGACTCAAAATCCAGTGTACGCGAGTACGTGTGGGTTCGAGTCCCACCTTCGGTACCAAAACCCTCCAATTTTTTTTGGAGATGATTTGGATTCTTATACATTTGCATTCGCTTTGCCGAAATGGCGGAATTGGTAGACGCGCACGTTTCAGGGGCGTGTGTCCTTACGGATGTGTGGGTTCGACTCCCACTTTCGGCACTTAAGCCTGGTAGTTGACAAACTATCAGGCTTTTTTATTGCCCGTTCGCACGCAAGCGGCACCTAGTGTGGCCTGTTCTTGGATTATACGGTTAGGGGTTGTGTAAAGAGGCAATGTGCATGGGACAATTTCATTCCGTAAAGGTCGATGTTTTTGCAAGCGATCAGATTGATTTTACGAAATCATTGCCCTTTGCCCTTTGCACCTTGCCCTTATCACACAACCCCAACCAAAAGCAGGGCCTGAAGCGATTTTTCTTCCACATCAGGCTTTTTCTTCCGTTCGTCGGAAAAGTCCACCTTGCATACCCATAATTTGGGTTATATTTGCCCGGTTTTACGCTTGGAGCTCGTCAGGAATACCACGCAATCCTAAAAATCCTGAACAAGCTTTCAGACAACAAAAAACTTAACCTGTAAAGATATGCTTGTCTTTTTCCTTGTTGCTTACCTGCTGCTGAGTGCCGGCTTGTATTTCATCTTCAAAAAAGCCAATGTCGAGGCGTGGAAAGCGCTTGTTCCGGGTTGGAATTTTGCCGTTTGGTGCGAATTGATTGGGCGCAAAGGCCGTTTTGCCCTGTGGTTGCTGTTTCCGATTGTCAATATTTTCATTTACGCGGGGATGTGTGTAGACATGGCCAGATCGTTTAAAAACTACGGTTTTGGTCATAGTGTACTTGCGGTCATTTTTGCACCGCTTTACTTCCTCTATCTTGGCCTGAGCGCCAAAGAAACTTACGATGGCCCAACTTTAGCGAAAGAGCGCGAGTATCAGCAGATGTTGATGAATGCCCGTGAATCGAAGAATAGTCGCCTGTTTGAAAAGCTCCAAAGTGAAAATCCTTATAAAAAAGGGCCCCTCCGCGAATGGACGGAAGCCATCGTATTTGCGGTTTTTGCTGCTACTTTCATCCGCATGTTTTTGATTGAAGCCTATGTGATTCCGACCTCTTCGATGGAAGGCTCACTGCTGGTGGGCGATTTCCTTTTCGTGAGCAAAGCCCATTACGGCATCCGGATGCCACAAACCGTTGCCATGTTGCCCTTGTTGCACAACCGCATTCCGATGGTTGGCGGTGAATCTTATCTCGAAAAACCCAGCCTGCCCTACATGCGGCTAAAAGCGCTGGAAAGTGTTGACCGCAACGAGCCGGTGGTGTTCAATTACCCTGAAGGCGACAGCGTTTATGTGTTTCCCAACCGCACCTGGAGCATCCACGACTTCCGGCGCGGCATGATGGACCGGGCGTCTTACGATGCCATCCAGAGCGGCCGGGCCCCTTTGGTGACGCGGCCAATGGACAAAAAAGACCACTACATCAAGCGGTGCGTAGGCCAGCCGGGCGATTCCATACAGGTCATCAACCGTCAATTATTCGTGAACGGGCAACCTGCAAAAGATTTGCGCTACATTCAGTTTCAACACCACCTGCGTTCGCCCAACGGGCCGGTAAATGAGCGGAATTTTACCGATATGGGCATTTCGCCTGAAGACATTTACCGCCGGGATCCCAACAGCAATTCCATGCTGGTGGTACTAAACCGCGATCAGATAGAGGCCATCAAAAAAATGGACCCGGACATTACCATGGCACCCTGCAAAAGCTATATCATCAACATTCTGCCCGGCGGCAATTCGTCGAAACTCACGACATATGGCATTGACAACGCCAATATCGTGCAGCAACAGGGCAGTAGTGTTTTTGAAATGTACCTGACAGATGACCAGGCAGCACAGGTGGCAAAAGATTCGCTGATCCGGATTGCGCCGTCTACCGGGCAGTTGTTTCCGCACGACCCGGCTCATTTTGCATCGTGGTCGCGCGACGATTATGGCCCTATCTGGGTTCCCAAAAAAGGCGCTACCGTGCAAATTTCCCCCGGAAACATAGCTCTGTACCGCCGCATCATTGATGTGTACGAAAACAACGACCTGAAAGAGGCCAACGGCAAAATCTTCATCAATGGCGCTGAAGCCACTTCCTATACCTTTAAAATGGATTACTACTGGATGATGGGGGACAACCGCCACAATTCGGAAGATGCACGGGTTTGGGGCTTTGTACCTGAAGACCACATCGTAGGCAAACCGCTGTTTATCTGGTTCTCGCTGAAAGAAGGCGGCGGAAAGGGGATAAACTGGAAGCGGATTTTTACGGGGGCGAATAAAATGTAAGAGGTATAAAGCAGGCGCAAAAGGCAATTTTATTCCGTGTAAATCGGTCTTTTTGCAATCAATCAGATCAATTTTATGAAATCGTTGCCTTTTGCCCCTTGCCCCTTGTTACCCACCCCTGGCTTCCTTTTTTCAAATGATTCTATTTTAACTAATTTCGGTGTTATTTTAACCCAACAGAACAAAGTTGGCAACTTTGGAGTTAATTTAACGTCAAATAGAAAAAGTAGAACCTATGAGCAGCGCCAAAGCATCGCTGGAAAAAATTGAACCTGTTTTCGGCAGTTCCTTTACCCTGCGCCGATTCACCGAATGCAACAACCAACCTTTCTGGCATTGCCACCCGGAATATGAGATTGTTTTCATTTCCAATGGCAAAGGCAAGCGCCATATCGGCGATCATATTTCCTATTACGAAGATGGTGACCTCATTTTTTTAGGGCCGGATCTGCCGCATTTCAGCTTCACGCAGGGCTTGAATGAAGAACATTCCGAAATTGTGGTGCAGATGAAAGGTGATTTTTTGGGTGAAGAATTTTTGGATCGCCCGGAAATGGAGGCCATTCGCCAATTGTTTGAGCGTTCCAAACAGGGATTGACTTTTAAAGGTGAAACCAAACGCCTGATCGGTCAACGGCTGGAAGAACTGATGCCTTTGAATGGTTTTGACCGGCTGATCGAATTGTTGCGCACCCTGAACCTGATGGCCACCTCGGATGAATACGAAATGCTGAATGTGAGTGGTTATGCGCTTGAGGTAAATGCTCAGGATCACGACCGCATGAAAACCATCTACGAATACGTGGAATCATTTTTCCGCGACGAGGTCAACCTGGATGAAGCTTCCCGCCGCATCAACATGACGACTCCTGCTTTTTGCCGTTATTTTAAAAGGTTGACAGCAAAAACTTTTACCCAGTTTGTCAATGAATTCCGGGTTGCCCATGCCTGCCGCCTGCTGTCTGATCAGCACATCAGCATTGCCGGAGTGAGTTACGAAAGCGGTTTCAACAATTTGTCGCATTTCAATAAGCAGTTCCGGGAAATAACCGGGGTGAGTCCCAGGGAATACCGGAAAAGCCGTACGATGATCGTTAATTAAAATTTCGCGCAACTTTTTATACCTTTGTCGCCGCAAAAAAAATCATCAATATGAGGTATTTATTCTTTTCGCTGCTTGTTGCAGTGGGCATCTGGTCTTGCGGCGGCGGCGCAGCGGGCAAACAGGAAGTTACCGATATTTTGACCGGAAACGCATGGCGTTGGGATGTACAGGCCATCAAGGACAGCATGAACAAACTGACACTGGGTCAGGCAGAATTTGACGTCATTATGGCGTCGCTCAAGCGTATGGAAAGTGGCGTATTCGAGTTTGGAAAAGACGGCAAACTCACACTGACCATCAAAGGAGAACCCCGGGTAGGCACATGGAGCCTGAAAGGCAACACCACTTTATTGATGGAATTGCCAAATATTGCGACCATTCCGAATGAAATCTCTTTTATTGAGCCCGGCCGGTTCATGCTGGCGGCAAATAAAGAGGGAGGAATTCTTTTTCCGAAGATTTTTGTGCCCATGGAGGCCGGATCTAAAATGATGCCGGTTGATACTTCAGGAACCGCACAGGATACGACGAATTAACGCTTTTATAATGCTCGCTTCACATCTGATTTACAATCAGTAACGACCTTGTGCGCAGTAATTAATCACTGTTGCACCCTTGTTTGTTATGAAGCGGGAAATTGATATTGTCATACTTTCTGACGTCCATTTGGGAACCTATGGCTGCCACGCCCGGGAATTGCTCAACTATCTCAACAGCATCAAAACAGAAACGCTGATTTTGAACGGCGATTTTGTGGACATGTGGCAATTCAGCCGGCGTTATTTTCCCAAAGAGCACATGATGGTCATCCAGCGTGTGCTCAAAATGGCGGCCAAG
>JABWAJ010000335.1 GCA_013361075.1 Saprospiraceae bacterium
TTACGTACCTACGGCACGGAAAACCATACGAAATGCTAAAGGGCTACCGACATTTGGTCCCGATGGGACCGAACTCATGAAAATTCGGGATGACTCATGATTTGCAATTTGCCCTTTCACTAAACCGCCTGAATCATATCATACTGCGTCACAATATGCATGTCTCCGGCTTTGTCTTTGGCCAAAACAGCGGGGATTTTTTTGCTGATGTATTTGCTGAGCTGGCTGAACGCCGTGTCTTCACTGACCATCGGAAACGGATCGCCCATGATGGCTGACACCTTTTGCTCGGTGTTTTTCATCGGATTTTCAAGCAAAAAGCTGAGAACCGCGTTTTCCGTAATGGAACCAACGATGTTCCCGTTGTCCACAACCGGCATCTGGGAGATGTCGTGTTGCTTCATGAGGTCGAAAGCATAGCGAACCGTATCCGTGGTAGCAACACTGAAAAACTGCTTGTCGCGCTTTTTGGCCAGGATGTCTTTCACCCGCATTTCGGTATCCAGAAAACCGCGCTCCCGCATCCAGTCGTCGTTGAAAATTTTGCCTACATAGCGGCTGCCGTGGTCGTGGATGACCACCACCACAATATCGTCTTTGGTGAGGCGGTCTTTCAGTTGAACCAACCCGGCTACAGCTGAACCCGCAGAATAACCCAGCAGAATGCCTTCTTCCCGCGCAATCCGGCGGGCCATTACGGCGCCGTCTTTGTCAGTTACTTTTTCAAAATGGTCAATGATGTCGAAATCAACATTTTTCGGCAGGATGTCTTCGCCGATGCCTTCGGTGATGTAGGGATAAATTTCCTTTTCATCAAAAATACCGGTCTCGTGGTATTTTTTGAAAACCGAACCATACGTATCCACCCCCCAAACCTTGATGTTCGGGTTGTGTTCTTTCAGGTAGCGGCCCGTGCCGGAGATGGTGCCACCTGTGCCAACCCCTACCACGAGGTGCGTGATTTTACCATCCGTTTGCTCCCAGATTTCCGGGGCGGTACTTTCGTAATGCGCCTGCCGGTTGGAGAGGTTATCGTATTGATTGCACCAGTAAGAATTGGGAATTTCTTCGCTCAGGCGTCGCGCCACGGAGTAGTAGGAGCGGGGGTCGTCGGGTGTTACGTTGGTCGGGCACACGATCACTTCCGCACCAAACGCTTTGAGGAGGTCAATTTTTTCTTTCGATTGTTTGTCGCTGGTGGTAAAAATGCATCGGTAGCCCTTCACCGTAGCCGCAATGGCCAGGCCCATACCCGTATTGCCCGATGTACACTCGATGATGGTGCCCCCTGGCTGGATATCACCACGCTTTTCTGCATCTTCCAGCATTTTGAGCGCCATGCGGTCTTTGATGGAATTGCCGGGATTGACGGTTTCTAATTTGATAAAGACCTGGGCGGGTACTTCCGCCACTACTTTGTTCAGCTTGACCAAAGGCGTATTGCCAATGGATTCAAGGATGTTGTTGAAATATTTCAAGGTTAGGAATTTTGGGTGCAAAGATAGAGCTTATTTAGCAATCAATTTTCCCATTTACTCATATCTACCGGATAGTTTTTCCGGATTCGCTTGTAGCAATAAAATGCATTCATAAAGAAGGACATCAGGAAAGCACCTATGCTCAGCGAATACAAGCCACGAAGAATTCTTTTTACAGAATATAAGGGAGAAAAAGACTTTTTCCACAAGGTACGATGTGCCTGAAGCAACTGCACCTCGCTTATTTTTTTTGGTTGGAAGGTGACATTATAGCCATTGTAAAAATTCCAGTTTCTTTTTAAGATCCGACCTTCCTGATTGAGTTTTGTAAAAATTGGTGTTCCCCGGAAAGGGGTCATGATGCTTAAAAACGGAACGTCTATTCCGATTTCCATCAACTGGTCGGCCATCAGGATGATGCTCTCTTCATCATCGTGGTCAAAACCGGCAATGAAACCGGCCATGACCGCGATGCCCCGTTTCCGGATGGCTTTTACCGCCTCTTTATAATGGGCAATTTTGTTTTGTTTTTTGTTGGCATCGGCCAGCGATTCCACACCAAAGGATTCAATGCCCAGAAAAACGCCGATGCAACCCGACGCCCTCATCAGGTCCAACAGTTGCGGATCTTTGGCAATATCCATACTCGCCTGCGTCAGCCACCACTTTTTGAGAGGGGTTATTGCGGTAAGGAGCTCTTTGATATAGGGCCGCCTGATGGTCAGGTTATCATCCCAGAACCAGACGATTTTTCGCTGCCACCAATGCGGGAAATGGTCATAGGAAGCATCCCTGATGACATCTTTGACAGGACGTAACCGGAACCCCGGATTCAGGGAGGGAACGGAGCAAAAGGAACACGAAAAAGGACACCCCCTGGTAGCCTGAATAACTTTTTTAATGAAAAACTTGTCGGGCAGCAGATCATATCTTGGTGTTGGAAGGTCAACCATATCGCAGGGACTTCCGGCATAAACTTCCATCAGCCGGCCATTTTCGATGTCCTCCAGCAACTGAGGCCAGACATTTTCCGCTTCTCCGGTCACGATGGCGTCAAACCAGGTGAGGGCCTCATGCTGGCAATAGGTAACATGGGGCCCACCTCCAATCACGATTTTTCCCCGTTTTTTGAATTCAAGCGCGAGGTCATAAGCCGCC
This sequence comes from Saprospiraceae bacterium, assembly GCA_013361075.1. GTDB lineage: Bacteria > Bacteroidota > Bacteroidia > Chitinophagales > Saprospiraceae > JABWAJ01. Next base: position 2,637 of record JABWAJ010000335.1, read on the forward strand.
GGGGCAAAACCACTGAAGAACGAAATGGCGATGACATCGGCTTCGGAATCGAGGTCAATTTTATCCACCTGTTGGTGAATGACCCTTACCTCATGCTTTGTGGGGGTAATTGCAGCCAGGTGAATGCCGGTAAGGGGCGGAACGAAATCCCGTTCATGCCCAAATTCATAGCGCCGGATATAGGCGATGATGAAGTCAATTCGCATGGTTTTTTCTTTTACTGACTTGATTTTTTTTCGAGGCTCCAATATTATAAAAAGTACTTTGAATTTCAAAGTTATTGGTAAAATTTAACTTTGCCACCAGCATTTCAGCCGATCCATCTTTAGCGCATCGTGCACAAACTATTCTTCACCGCCGGATCGTTAACCCCTTATCTATCATTTTTTCACCAAAACCAAATCCACCATGGACCCGAAAACACTCTGGAGTTGCCTGCTCTCTGCGTTTGCACTCTTGCCTTTCCAAAGCCTTACTTTTGCACAAACCGGAGCACCGAACACAACGCCTGAAAAAACCGCAACAAGCGTCACTTTTCCTGTTTGCAAAGTCGAACTTGCCGATACGCTCCTTGCCGAGATCCCGTATGCAGAAGCGCTGCGCAGGTATGCCCTTCCGAAGCGCGAATCTTTCTTTGTTGAAGAGGAAAACGAAGCAGCTGCTGCACCCGAACCCGTCGTGGAAAGTTGCAGCCGCAAGGATAAAATGTTGATCGAGGCGCATTTTCACCCGTTTGTTTATGCTGCTTACCGGGCTTATTCCGACCACCGGCCGCTCACCATTTCCCCCGATATGGTTTGGCTGATAATCGTGCAAGGGTTTGCGATGCACGTGAACGAAAATGCAGAAGCTTTGCGCAAACGCTTCGTCGATTTTGACGGGAAAACCAATATTGATGTGCAGCGCAACGATTTTGTAAAAGGGGATCCAAACAACAAATGGGAGGAAGTATTTCCCGAGTTCTCTTACAAAATTGGCGAATACACCGGCCAAACTCTGAAAGACCTGGTGGTGGCCAATTTTTCTACTTCGGGTAATATTGAAAAAGCAGCTTTTGAAGTGTCGCTGATGGACGCTATGGATCACTATTTTTCTTACTCGTTCAGCATTTTGTGCGGCATTCCCGAAATCAGGCTCGAAGGCACGCCTGAAGATTGGGCATTGATAGAGGAAAAAGCGCAGCAACTGGCACAATACGACCTCAACTGGTGGATCAAAGACCTCGCCCCGATTCTCCGGGAATTCACTTTAGCTGCAAAAGGATCTGTAAATCAGCATTTTTGGGAAGACCTTTTTAAGATTGATTATTTAGATGTCGTTTGTGGAGAAGAACCTTCCATGACGGGGTGGATGGTTAAATTTTTCCCTTACCTGCCGGGATTAAAAGGGGAGGAGGACGAAATTGCAGCCAGAAACCCGCTTGTTGGCAGAGACATCAAATCCTTTTTCAAAAAAGGGAGATCGGGAAAAAAAGAGTACATGGGGCCGAAAATTGCCGGCAGCGACTTTGCCACCGGACTTTCCAAAGCTGGCTTTATTTTTAATGACAACGGCCGGCTTTACAAAATGGAATTCAACGCCGGCTTCATCGGCATTAGTCAGGACCATGTCACCAAAGCGCTGCGCCCCGAAATGGGCTGGGCTGTTATTGATACCAATCAACCGCCGTCTAAGGAAGAAATTGAGCAATATTTGAAAACCCCCAAACTACCCAAGGCTTCGGCCGGTAAGGAGTAGCCGGGTAATGCAGCGTCGGGCAGGGCTCGACGCTGCACAAAAGAAGCATAAAAATTGTGGCATCCCGTCTTTTGTGGGGGCATGGCAACGGTTGGCGTTCTTTTTATTGGGTGGCTACAGGTCAATCTTCCTCCGGATCAGCGGGCTTAGGGGAAACAAACCGCTTACCGTCCCAGACCAGTTTTCGTACGGTAATGGTTCTGGTATATTCTATCTCTTCTTCATCGCATTCACCATCCTGGGTACGCAGTAAAATGAGATCGGGTTTGCCGCCCTGATCAGAGGGGAAAACATAGGTTGATCCGTAATAAGAACCCAATATACAGTCGCCTGACCAGGCCTCAATCAGGGGCAGTGGTGTCATTTTTTTTCCATCCCATAAAACATACAATTGGGTGTTGGTGCCAATCACATCGCACATACCTGTTTCCAGGCTGGAAGAAAAGCAAACAATATTTTTGTAATCAAAAAGGCCGCGATTGTCGTAAACGTCACCAGACAAAAAGAACTCACCTAACTCGTGGTTCATGTATGGGAAATCCGGAACGGTGATGGTGTGTTGCAGGGTATTTTCCCTGACAGCACGTATTTCTATGGTTGTCTTTTTTGAATTGGGCACAGCCACTTTATTCATCAGAAACAGCGTGCTGCCTTCTTTTGCAGTCATGCAACTGAGTAATCCACCCCAAACATAACCTTCTTTTTGCAGACGCAGAGACTTCACTTTGTACCAATGTTCTGTGCGCTGATTCAGGGTAAAGGGATGTGCGGATTGCCCGGAAATAACAACTTGTTCACCAACACTCAAACGGGAAATTACGTTAGCAGCGACACTGGTATCTGCGCGGAGGTTCACATTTTCGCCGAAAACGTACACTGTATCCTGAGGATTGTAGCGCAATAGCGGCGTAGATTCCTGTGCAATAAGCGGACAGATGCCGGAAAGCAGGATGGCTAAAAAGCTGGGAAGTTGTTTCATCTTTTGGTTTTTTGGTTTTTTATTGATTATTGCCCCTTCGCAAGCCTCTGCGATGTGGTTGCACGTACTTAACTTATTTTTCCTGTTTTTATTTTATACACAAACCAGATTCTGCGTTCTCCGCGTCGTTAGCGTTTTCCGCGTTCCCATGAAAGTTTTTATTCCTTCTTCTTCTTTGGTTTTGGCAAAGGCAATTCGTTTACCGTAACCCTGACCAATTCGCTCAACCATGCTCTATCCTCAATTTTGTCTTCAATTAGAAAACTTGGTTTTGCGCCTTCGTAAGGTGGAGCTTCCACGACATTGCCTATAAATGCCCGCCCTGGTTGTGTTGGTTTGATAAATAATTGGTTATCACAAATCAATCCGAATAGTTTTTCATCGGAGTAGATTGCATATTCTCCAAACATCTTTTTAGCGGTTATTTCACCGGCATTTTCGATTTGGTCTAAAACAAATTCAACAAATTTTTGGTCGGATGCCATAAGCTTATTTTTTTAGTTTTAAGCACGTTTCAGCAAAGCTATGATAAAATTTTAATGATTGGATGAGTATGACTTAGTGGTAGTGGATTGCAAATCCGCGTGAGCAATGGACGTGGTTTATGAAATTTTGAATAACAAACCCCCTGTGCCAGCGGGGGGGGGTGAACCTGGAGTTATTTATGGCAATATTCAACACTGCAACTTAACAGGATAAGCACCAAAAAATCTGTGCAAATCTGTGTTATCTGTGGTAAAACAAATGCACCACAGATTAAAAGGATTCACACAGATTGGTTTTTTGAACCTGGAGTTATTTATGGCAATATTCAGCACCGCAACTTAACAGGATAAGCGCCAAAAAATCTGTGCAAATCTGCGTTATCTGTGGTAAAACAAATGCACCACAGATTAAAAGGATTCACACAGATTGGTTTTTTGAGCCTGGATATATCTTTAGCAATCATACTACTGGACATTTTTGTCAACATGACGTTTACTAAACTTTTAAAGTTTAGTAAACGTTGCTCCGTTTCCCTCTGATTCTTGAAAATGTCCAGTAGTATGG
>JABWAJ010000336.1 GCA_013361075.1 Saprospiraceae bacterium
CTCAAAAACAGCATTACTTCGCGCACAGTAGGCGGCGTATCGCTGCGCAAAGCCCTGGTAGTGGGGCAGTTTGTCATTGCGCAGGCGCTGATCATTGGCACCTTAGTTACGATCAGTCAGATGGAGTTTTTGCAAAAAATGGACCTGGGTTTTAAACCTGATCTGGTTTATGTGATGGAGGGCCTTAACTCCGACAGCCTGAACCAGTCGCGGTTTGAGCGTTTTAAAAACGACCTGAAAGCCCTGCCTTCCGTTAAATCTGCGAGTTTTAGCAGCGATGTACCGTCATCGGGTAACAACTGGGCCAGCAACTTTGCCCTGGGCAGCACCGACGACGCACCGTTCAATACCTTTATGAAAATTGTGGATGCCGATTATTTTGAAACCTATGGCCTGCGATTGGTTGCAGGCAAAATGATCCAGCCTTCCGATACCGCACGCGACATTATCGTCAACGAGTTTATGGTAAAAAAACTTGGTTACAGCAACCCGGAGGAAGTGATCGGCAAAAATTTCAGGATGGGCGGCGGGCCGCTCAAACCGGTAGTGGGCGTGGTTGCAGATTTTACGGCCAACTCTGCCCGCGAAGAAATGAAGCCAATGGCCATATTCAGCCGCAAAGAATTTTACAGTACGGTTGGGGTCAAAATTGCCGCCGGCCAGCTTGAAGCGACTACAGCTGAAATACGGCGCCTGTTCGAAAGCACCTTCCCGGAGCAGGTTTTCAGCGGGCAGTTTTTGGATGAAAGGATTGCAGAGTTTTATCGCGATGAACAGCGATTTTCTGCACTTTGCAAAGGTTTTGCGGCCTTAGCCATTCTTATTTCCTGCCTTGGTTTGTATGGTTTGGCCACACTTAGCACCGTGCAGCGCACCAAAGAAATTGGCATCCGGAAAGTGCTGGGTGCTTCTGTAAGTAATGTAGTCGGACTGCTCAGCAAAGATTTCCTGTTGCTGGTGTTGCTGGCGGCTCTCGTTGCTGTTCCCTTGGCCTGGTACGCTATGGATGCCTGGTTGCAGGATTTCGTTTACCGCACTCCACTGTCTTGGGGGTTATTTGCAGGTACAATAGGGCTTTCGCTGGTCATTGCGTTTGTGACGGTGGGGGTACGGACATGGAGCGCTGCAAAGGAGAATCCGGTGCGGAGCTTGCGGAGTGAGTGATGATGATAAGGCTGGAGCCTTATAAATAGTAGACACAAGGCCGGAGCCTCGCGCCAACATGGTAGGGGCGACCCGCCGCCTGGCTTTGGAAAAACCGGCAGTCTCAAAATTTTCTCCAATTGTTTTGGAAAGCAATGAAAGGTTCATTAACTTTGCATTTCAAAGTACTTTTAAATTAATTTTCAAAACAGAACATCATGCTTAACAAATCTGTAATTGGAGCCATCGCTGGTTGGGTATTTGGCATCGCCTTCATGGCCATTGGCCTGATCAATACATTTTGGGGTAACGACTCGCTTTTTGGCGTTTTCATTGTGCTGCTGTCTTTTGTTTTTTTACCTCCGGTACATGCAATTGTCAAAAACAAGATCGGTTTCTCCATTCCAGTCATAGCAAAGATTGCCCTCGGTATTTTTATTGTCTGGGCATCACTGGGCGTCGGCGAATTGTTTGATAAGATAGACCTGATGGTGAAGGATTTATTGTAGCATCGACTTGATTATACAATAATAACTGACAACTCAACAGTAATGAAGCAATTGACCGCTATCCTAAGTTTTTTTATTTGCACCAACAGCATTTTTTCTCAAAACATTTATTTATCCAATGGTATTGGAGCCGTAAATTGTAAATACTCCTATGCTCAACTTACCAAAGCATTGGGTGCTCCGGATTCAACGCATACTTTTGACCCAAAAAACTTGAACCCGGTTCCAAAAAGCCTGGCCTACAACAACCTTTATTATGACAATAATCTGTTGGTAGTCAGTTTTTTCTACTTCATGCTGGACACCCTGACCAAAAAAACAAGAGGCCCCATTATTGAGTTGTACCATGGTTCATCCATTACGCTAAATGGCGACGCTTTATCTGATTTGGATTCAGCTTATGTTCTTAAAAAATATGGAAGCCCCAAATCAATGCTGAGCACCGATGGCGAAATGACCATTTCCTACAGTTTCCGTAAAAAAAAGTATTTCAGCTTGCTGACATTTTATTACCATAGAAATGGCAGCCTCAACAAGATCCGGATCTCCTTTGGAAAATATTTGTAAGCTGGCAAAAAATGCCCTTTAGCATGTTCCAAACCAACATACCAACAACACCTTACCGTCGCACTCCCCAGCTTTTTCCCGGTCACTTTCCCATTTTCAAAATACGGCAAAGAAGCTTGCAACAAGTAGCCTGAAATAGGCTTCATCCCAAATTTTATTACCTGTGTGCCGCGTACTACAATGCTGGCAGCAGCATAAAGAAAATAAAATACGGGGTAACCCAACAACTGCTTTGCGCAATGTTGGGTGCCGTGACCGCCGAAAGTATGCGGGGTTTGTTTACATTCGCAGTGGCCGGCAGTTGATCGCTCCGAAAACCGCTGCGGACAACAGGCAGGGAACCTTTAGTGGCAACTTTAAACGAACAACATCACAAATGAGACTTGCAATTATCGGAGACTTTAATCCGTCATTTAGACCTCACGTTGCGACAAACGAAGCAATCGAACATACAAAACAAAATTTGGGGCTACCCATAGAAGCCGATTGGGTTTCAACTGACAACATCGCCGGCAACTTTAATTCAATTATTGGCACTTATACAGGGTTTTGGATAGCACCAGGCAGCCCTTACAAATCCATGACAGGTGCATTAGACATCATAAAACATGCGAGGCTCAACAACATTCCAACACTTGGTACTTGTGGCGGATTTCAACATATGGTAATTGAATTTGCAAGAAATGTTTTGAACATAAAAGATGCTGAGCACGCTGAATATGACCCTTATGCATCCAAACTTGTTGTTAATCCCTTAAGTTGTGCCATGGCGGGACAAACTCTTGAAATTGAGCTTAATGACAAGGCTTCACAGACTTTTGAAATTTTTGGTACAGAAAAGATCCGCGAAAAATATTATTGCAACTTCGGACTCAACCCGGAATATCAAAACGAACTTCACGACAATGGTTTTAAAATTGTTGGGACAGACGAACTTAAAGAAGCAAGAATTTTAGAATTGGCAAATCACTCATTTTTCATTGCCACACTTTTTGTACCGCAGGACAACTCAACTAAGGATACCCCGCACAAATTAATTAACCATTTTCTTTCAAAAGTAGGTAAAGAGGAAGTCAGCCGCTAGCATCGGTTTCGTGCTCACCGTCGCACCACCAACCCCGGCTTTTTCCCGGTCGCTTTCCCGTTTTCAAACACCAACTGCCCGTTTACCCAAACCGCAGTGATACCACTGGCGAGGGCCGTCGGATTGTCGGCGGTGGAATTGTCCTGCACGGTGGCCGGATCGAACAGCACGAGGTCGGCAAAATAACCATTGGTCACCAGGCCCCGGTTTTTTATCCCCGTATGTTCGGCGCTCAGGGCGGTCATTTTGTGAATGGCCGTTTCGAGCGGGAGCAGTTTTTGTTCCCGCACGTATTTTGCCAGCACTCGTGGGAAGGCACCATGCCCCCTGGGGTGGCTGACCGGGTCGCCGTCCGAACAAATGTTGGTGTGAGGCCAGGCAAGGAAATTGGCAATGTCGGTTTCGAGCATGGATTTGCCCATGATGCCTTCCGTTCTGCCATCGGCGTCGGGGTGGGCGGCGTCGTAGCGGTCGGCTTCGGCGATGAGCCAGACCAATGTTTGGGCAGGGGTTTCATTGCGCAGGCGGGCCACTTCGGCCACGGTTTTTCCTTTATAGGCTGGGTTGGGCAAAAACGCCGGGAGCCTTGACTGCGTTGGGTCGAAGAGTTCGCGGCAAGCGAATTCGGCACTGGCTAAGTTGTCGTAGTCCCGGTTTGGGAACAGCACCTTGAGTGTTGAAAGCCAAAAATCGTAAGGGTAGCAGTCGGCGGTGATGTCAATGCCCTCGGACCGGGCAGCCTGCATGGCCACCACGATGCCCCGGCTCGACTCCCATTTGCTTTTCATGGCCACCTTGATGTGCGAGACCTGCACAGGCAGCTTGGCCTCCCGCCCGATGTGGATGATTTCGTCAATGGCGTCCTCTATGTTGATGTCTTCGCTGCGGATATGGCTCATGTAGCGCCCGCCGGCCTCCCCGGCAATTTTGGCCAAAGCCAGCACCTCATCCCGGTTGGAATAAAAAGCCCGCTCGTACTCCAATCCGGTACACAGGCCCAGCGAGCCTTTTTCAAGTTCCGACTTCAGGTTAGCCTTCATTTTTTCCACCTCCTCAGCTGTGGCGTGCCGGCGAAAACTGCCCATGCCCATTGCGTCTAACCGCAGGGAAGTATGGCCCGTGTAGGAAGCGACATTGATGCTGACGGGCTGTTTTTTCACCGCAGCGACAAGGCTGTCCATCGGTTCGCTGCTGCCGTCCTGCCCGGTGACAATGGTAGTGATGCCCTGGCTGAGGGCGGGTAGCAGGGTCGGGTCTTCGTCTAAGGCCCAAAAGTGGTGGCTGTGGGTGTCAATGAACCCGGGAGCCAGCACTTGCCCTTTCCCGTCGAAAACCGGTTCGTTGTTGAAGGGCTTGAGGTCGCCTGTTTCCCAAATGCGGTTGCCCATCAGGCGCACAGCAGCGCGGCGGGCAGGCGAACCAGAGCCGTCTATCAACTGCACGTTATCAATGAGTTGCGTTTGTGGTAACTGGATTTTTTCGCCTTTCATAAACTGCTGCCCTGCCTGAATTCCGGCAGCGGAACCGCCGTTCGACAGCACCACGAGCGTCCTTTTTTTATCAAAATCCGTCCAGAGCAGGTTCAAAAAACCGACCCACCCGCCCGTATGAGCAGCGCATTTGGCACCACAATTGAAGCCCAGACCGAACCCGTAGGGAAACGTCGTACCATCGTTCAGGGGGGCGGGTTTCATCATTTCGGCGAGTGAAGCAGCTTTGAGCAATTTGCCGCCGTGCAGCGCCTGTGTCCATTTCAGCAAATCTTCGGCAGAGGAATACACATTGCCGTCGCCCACGATGCCATCGAAGCGCATGAGGTCGTCGAGCTTGTTTTTGCCATCTTCCCGCCGGAATCCGTACACCCTGTTTTGTGGCGAGGATTTCATTTTCAGGTGAAAAATGTAGGTGTTTTTCAACCCCAGCGGGCGGGTGATTTTTTCGGAAAAATAATCGGCGATGCTTTTGCCCGACAACTTTTCGATGAGTGATCCCAGCACAACGTAGCCGGTGTTGCTGTACTGCCATTTTTCGCCGGGGGTAAAGTCGAGCGGCGGCTTCACGTTGGCGAAAAGCTGCAAAATAGTCTGATTGTCAATGGTATCCAATGCGCCGGTGTAGCGAATGCAAAAGTCGAAATACTCCGGCACGCCGCTCGTGTGGTTCATCAATTGGCGAACAGTAATGTCGGGATAGGGAAACTCCGGCAGGTGTTTTTGCACCTTGTCATCGAAGCCCAACCGTCCGTTTTCCTGCAACAGGCAAATCATGGCACACACGAATTGTTTGGAAACAGAAGCAAGGTTGAACGCCGACGATACCTGCAGGGGCTGCGGGTTTCGGATATCGGTGATGCCGTAGTTTTTTTGGTAAACGACTTTGCCGTTTTCTGCCAGCAGCACCACGCCGTTGAACAGACCACGGTCGTGGAGGTAGGTCAGGGCGCTGTCCAACCGGGGCGCCTGGGCAAAGGTTGCACTGCCGGAGAGCAAGAGGAGGAGGAGAAGGAGGGGTGTTTTTTTCATAGCACGGTAGAGCCGATATAGAACCAATGACAATCTGTTTTTCATGTGCTTAAATTTTGGGTGTAAGATAACACGTTTGGAATTAGGGTGGGCGGAAGCGACACATTATCGGAGTTTGGATAGAGAGGGGTGCGCATAGTGAGGGCTTCAGGGCAAATTTGACCTGTTGGGCAATGAACTTCATAAAAAAACTGCCGCGGAACTTTTCCGCGGCAGCTGATTGGGTTAAAAGCCTTCCTTAATTAGCTATTACGTTACTGTTTCAGTAGCCTCCCGCTGCCAACCAAAACCCCTTGAGCATTGCGGAGTTCCGCCACGTAGAGCCCTGGAATTAGTTTAGTTGTTTGCAGCTCAATATCTGGTTTGTTGACGCTTTTTCGCAGTATCAAATTACCCAGCATATCATAGATTTTCAGGTGATGCTGCGGGTTGCCTGAAGTTGGGGTATATCGAATGTGGGTGCTTTCATGGCATGGATTGGGCCAAATATCAAGCCTTTGCGTTGCTTTTGAGGATGGGTTTTGGACGCTACTGATTATCGCAGCCATTTCTCTCACAGTATGCCAGGTT
>JABWAJ010000337.1 GCA_013361075.1 Saprospiraceae bacterium
GTACTTCAATATTTTGCCTGATTACAATGCTTCCTAATTCGTATTCATCAATGAGTTTTTCAGAACCGCGTCCCCGGGAATAGCGTTCGATCAGGACAATCCGAATCTCCGTTACCGTTTGGGGGTTCATGGACTGAAAGAGAATGGCACCTTCTACGGATCCTTCTTTTTCAGAAACTTCTTCCGGGAGGAGTAACTCTAATTTTACTCCTTCGATGCCCAGCCATTTTTTTACTTTTCCAAACATCGGTCTATAATTTTGTAACGAAACAGCGATTGGATTTTTGGAGGTAGTTGGCGGGAGCAGTTTGTAGGAACAGTTGGCAGTTGGCACTTGTTCAGTTGGCAGGCGCTTCTGACAGAGGTTATCGTTTAACAATTCACTAATTGAAACCCAGAACTAAACTGCCAACTAAAATCCTGCCAACTGCCAACTGAACAATTGCCCCCCGGCACTAAACTGCCAACTGAAATCCTGCCAACTGCCAACTGAACAATTGCCCCTCGGCACTAAACTGCCAACTGAAATCCTAAACCATCCGCTTATGCCAGCTTTGCCCGAGCGTTTTTTCCCAGGAACGTTCAAGGTCGCCCTTGTTGGTAATCATGGTATCAAAGACCAAGGTATGGTCGTCAATTTCACCGGCTGCATATTTTTCGGCGAACACCTCCCTTGGAACGGTGAATATCTGTTCTCCTTTGCGGTAACTGAACCGCATGCGGTCGAAAAGATCCACGCCATACTCAGATTGGAGGGCTTTGAGGAACCGCACAGAAGTATCAATGGAACATCCGCTTGCGTCGGCCTGGCCTTCATCTACCATCAGTACAATAAATCGCTGGTACCACACATCAGCATATGCATTGAGCCGGCGGTCGTGGCTAACCCAGCTTTTAGCAAAATCCTGTATTTTTTGGCGGAGGCCGTCAAGAGCTTCTCCCGGGAAAGGTTGACTGCTCTGGTATATCCAAACACGCGCACTGTCAGGGAATTGTTGATAAGAATTGTTCATAACCAAGAAAGAATCTTTATGCGAAGATAAAAACGTTCGGGGATTGGGAAAGTTTTACCTTCTTTGCTGTTGAAAAATTCTGACTGCAAAAGACTAAGTGTTGAGGAAAAGCTCTAATTTGGCCTTCAAATCCAAATTTTTTCTCTAAACCAGCACAGGAATATAGCATGAAATTTTCAATCTACACCTGTATTCTTAATATTATTCTTATTTTCGGAATGACTCCCCTTTACGGTCAAACCGTTATTCGCGGTGAAGTCAAAGATGAAAAGAGCGGTGAACCGTTAATTCTGGCCAATGTATTCATTAAAGGAACGACTGAAGGAGCGACTACTGAATACGATGGCACTTTTGAATTGCGAACCACCCGGCCATTGCCTTTCACCGTGGTATTTTCTTATACCGGCTACGATGAAAAGGAGCTTGAAGTTACTTCGGCAGCCCAGCGGATTGTGATGAAGTTGCCTGAAAATTCGATCACAATTTCTACGGTTGAGGTAAAAGGGCAACGGATCAGCGACAAGCAAAAGCAGTCGGCTCTCACCGTTGAGTCATTGGACAATATTGCCATCAAGCAGACGCCTGCGGCCAGTTTTTACGATGGGCTGGGCTCCCTGAAGGATGTTGATTTGACCGCAGCCAGTCTGGGTTTCAAAATTGTAAATACCCGGGGATTCAACAGTACGAGCCCGGTACGGTCCCTGCAAATTATTGACGGCGTTGACAACCAGTCTCCCGGATTGAATTTTTCTTTGGGAAACTTTCTCGGAGCTTCTGAATTAGACGTTAACCGGGTGAACTTAGTCGTGGGTGCCAGTTCTGCATTTTATGGCCCTAATGCTTTCAACGGGGTCATCAGCATGGAAACCCGTGATCCTTTTCTTCAAAAAGGGTTGTCGGTCATGTTGAAAGCAGGAGAACGCAGCTTGCTGGAAGGTGGCATTCGCTGGGCCGATGCGCTTAAAAATAAAGATGGCCTGGAGCACATTGCTTACAAATTCAATTTTTCCGGTTTCAGTGCCTACGATTGGGAAGCAGACAATTACGATGTGGTCTTCGACTCGCAAAGCGCACAGGATAACCCCGGCGGCTACGATGCGGTTAATATTTATGGCGATGAGTTTGTGAGTGGTAATGAATACCCCACCATTATCGGCATGGGGAGCATTCACCGCAAAGGATACCGGGAAAAAGATTTGGTAGACTACAATTCCCGCAATTTCAAGGTTGGGGCGGCTGCTCATTTTCGGCTGAACCCATCCAAAACGGTAGAATCCCCCACCTTGATTCTGGCTTCCAATTTTAGTACAGGCACTACTGTATACCAGGGCGACAACCGGTATAGCCTGCGCAATATCCGGTTCTACCAGCACCGGCTCGAGTTGAAAAAAGAAGACAAATATTTCTTCAGGGTGTATGCCACACACGAAGATGCAGGCGATTCCTACGATCCCTACTTTACGGCCCTGCAATTGCAGGAAAACGCCAAAGAAGGACAATACTGGAGCGCTACGTATATCGCCTACTGGCAAACCCAGATTGTACCCAAAATCAACAGCATAGACGGATTGCCCCGCATTTCTCAGTTTCCTGGCGACCCTCAGGGATACCGGGATGCGCTGAATGCGTTTTTGTCCAACCCAATGCTTCAGGATTCTCTGCGGGTATGGCATGGTATGGCGCAGGAAGTTGCGCTGAAAGAAGATAATTTAGTAGAAGCGGTGGACTATTACGAGCCGGGCACTCAAAGGTTCCAGCAGGAATTCGATGACATTACATCCCGTGTTTCTTATGCAGAGGGCGGTACCCGTTTTTTTGATAAATCGGCATTGATCCACGCACACGGAGAGTATAAATTTAATGACCTGTATCAGGGCGGCAGTATTTCCGATCTTGATATTGTGGTAGGGGCTAACGGCCGTCAATATTTGCCGGACTCGCAGGGCTCTATTTTGCTGGATACTGCGGGAAGAAAAATCAATACTTACGAATACGGTATTTATGGTGGCGGAACCCTCGAATTTAACAACCGGCTGAAATTCAGCGCTTCTATCCGCATGGATAAAAACCAAAACTTTGATTACCTGTTTTCGCCGGCAGCTTCGCTTGTTTTTACGCCGAACACCAACAATACGTTGCGCTTGTCTTTCTCTTCGGCCATTCGCAACCCTACGCTGGCTGACCAATACCTCTTTTACAATGTAGGACGGGCTATTCTGCTGGGCAATATTGATGGCGTTGATAGCTTGGTAACCATTGAGTCGCTGCGCAATTATCTCAATACCAATGATGTAAGCTTGCTTGATTATTTCAGTGTTGCGCCGATCCGACCAGAGAAGGTGCAAACTATTGAAGCAGGATACCGCACCACCTTATTCGACAGGTTGTATCTTGATGCTACTTACTATTACAGTTTCTACCAGGATTTCATTGGTTATAACATTGGTATTGATGCTTTCATCAATACCATCTCGGGGGGAATTACGGGGGCGCAGGCTTATCGCGTAGCAGCAAATGCTACGGACCGGGTTACTACTCAGGGTTTTTCGATTGGTGCAAGCCTGTATTTTCTTCAGTATTATTCCATCAACGGCAACTATTCCTGGAATAAGTTGAACACTGAAACCGATGATCCAATTGTTCCGGCGTTCAATACACCCGAACACAAGTACAATATCGGGCTTTCCGGTCGGGACATCACGTTGCGCTTTGGTGGCACAACCATTCCGAATTTTGGGTTCAGCATCAATTATAAGTGGATTGACGAATTCGTTTTCGAAGGTTCGCCGCAGTTTACGGGCATCATTCCTTCGTATGATATGCTCGATGCCCAAATCAATTTTGCGGCCAGTAAGCTCAATACGACGTTTAAGCTCGGTGCAAGCAATATTCTGGACAACAAAGTATTTCAGACTTATGGCGGTCCACGAATCGGACGACTGGCTTATATTTCTGCCGTTTACGAATTCAAGAAAAAATAGCAACTTCCTTTTCTCAATATTTTTCAAACCAATAAACTTGCTTTCTATGAAAAAAGTCAACATTCCGATTTTACTCCTCTTGTTTTTTACAGGGTTAAGTTTTCTGCAGGCGCAGAATACGCGCTATGTAGACCCGATATTCAGCCAGGTAAACAAGGTGAGTGATGTCGTTTATGGTAACAACATCTCCATCCTCACAGGGGCTCCGGCTCCGCTTGACCTGAAAATGGACGTTTATTCACCTGCAGGAGATACAGAAACGGATCGCCCTGTGGTTCTGTACTTCCATACGGGCAGCTTTTTGCCACAGTACCTGAATGGGCAAATTACAGGTGGAAGACTCGACTCCACTGTAGTTGAAATTTGTACCCGCCTTGCAAAAAGGGGATATGTAGCCATCGCTGCAACCTACCGCCAGGGTTGGTTGCCAACTTCTCCTGATCAGAATGTTAGAACGGGATCTTTGTTGCAGGCGGCTTACCGCGGCATTCAGGATGCACGTACCTGCGTTCGCTTCCTGCGCAAAAACGTTGCTGAAGGTGGAAATACTTATGGCATTGACCCGGAAAAAATCATCATGTGGGGACAAGGGACAGGTGGATACATTTCCCTTGGTGCTGCATTTTTAGATGATTATCAGGAAATTGTGATTGATAAGTTCATCAATACACAAACTGCACTGCCATTTGTTGTTGAAAGCGTACACGGGGACATTTACGGAACAAATACAACGCCGCTAAATACGCCCAACCATGTTGGTTACAGCTCCGATTTTGCCATGGCCATCAACATGGGTGGCGCTCTTGGCGACAGCACATGGGTAGACGGTGCTGACAATGAGCCTGTTACGATGGGTTATCACGTCGTTACCGATCCTTTTGCTCCATTTGGCAATGGACCTGTTATTGTGCCAACGACGATGCAGTTTGTTGTCAACGTATCGGGCACCAGAACAGCAGTTCAGTTTGCCAATGAAACAGGTGCTAATGACATTCTGGAGCCGGTTTTGACCATGTCCCCGGATGCTTTGACGCAGTTTGTAACAGCAGTGAAGCCTGTTCCGGTTAATTTAGCTGCACTTGGCCAGGCACCAACTACTCTGGGTGCCGATCACATTTATCCTTTCCGTGTAGTTGGCCTGGGTTCCGGCCCATGGGATTGGTGGAGCAAGCCACTGCTCGACGCCATCATTGCACAGTATCCGCCTGCGTTTATGTTGAACTCAGATGTGCTGCACAACAACGGTTTGATCACCAACCCGGATATGTCGGCTACCAAAGCCCGTCTGTATATTGACACCATCATGCAGTATTTCATTCCACGTGCCTGCCAGGGCCTGCAGTTGGAAAGCTGCCTGCTGGTGAGCAAAACGGAAGAAGTTGCCAACGAAGATTTGGTAAATCTTTCAGTGGCTCCTAACCCATCCAGCAGCGACATGCTCATCCAGTGCAATGCTGAAACGCCGATGATGGACCTCCAGGTGTTCAACATGAATGGCATGCTGGTTCGGTCAGTTCGTGGTGTGAATACCAACCAATATACGTTGCAGCGGGATAACCTTCCTCCGGGCATGTATCTGGTCAAGGTGAGGTTTGAACAGGGCTTTTTAGCCAAGCGGGTCGTCTTTAATTAGTGTATGACTTTACAATCAGATAACTGCGAAGGGAGCAAGTGACACAGCTCTCCCAAACCATTGATCAGAACTTTCTGATTGTTCAAAAAACAGCAAACAAAGTGAGCGCCGCCTCTCGACCTGAGGGCGGCGCTTTTGTATTCAAATGTAAAAGTTTACCTTTGGCTTTCATTTTAATATCCAGCTTCATTCATGCCGACAGCCCTTTATTTCAGCCGCGATTTGAGTTGGCTATCTTTCAATCACCGGGTGTTACAGGAAGCCTGCGACCCGCGCGTCCCTCTGTACGAAAAGATCAAATTTTTGGCCATTTACAGCGCCAACCTGGATGAATTTTACCGGGTTCGGGTGTCAGCCCTGCGCTCTTTTAAATCGCTCAAAAAAGAAACCCGCCGGGAGTTTGAATTGAAACCCAAAAAAGAACTGCGGCAAATCCGGGCCATTGTAGAAGAGCAGCAACGCGAATTTGGCAGCATTTTCCGGGAGTTGATTATCCCGGAATTGGAACGCAATGGCATTCGGTTGCTGAAAACAGAAGAATTTAGTGAAACCCAGAGTGCCTTTGCTGCTCAGTATTTTAAAGAGCAGGTATTGGCTCATATCCAGCCGCAGGTATTGCTGGAGGGGGACGAAGCGCCATTTTTAAAAAATAAAGCCCTGTATTTTGTTGTGGTAACGGCGGAAGCGCCTGCCGGCCTGTATTTGGTTGAAATGCCCGTAGGTCCGTGCCCCCGATTTGTAGAATTACCCGGC
>JABWAJ010000338.1 GCA_013361075.1 Saprospiraceae bacterium
CTTTGGACAGTTTTAAAGAAGCTGTTGCCATTTTTACCCGGGAAGATGCCCCGGAGGTATTTGCTGAAATCCAGCAATATCTGGGCATAATCTATGCCGAGATGCCTGACGAAGCGATCAAACGCAGCATGTGGGCCGCCATTTCTGCCTCCTCATTTCATGAAGCACTCTCTTTTTACTCCAAAGACAAGTATCCCTATGAATACGCTATGGTATGCAACCACTTTGGCAATGCTTTGGCAAAATACCCTGCATCGGTGCATACGGATAATTTTGAAAAGGCCCTTTTTTATTACAACGAAGCTCTGGAAATCCGGACAGCTGCGGCTTTCCCCATTGAGCGGGCCGTTACCTTACTCAACTACGTAGAAGCATGCTGGAACCTCAATCTGGAAGGCAAAGACGCAGACTCGGATAAAGCTTTGTTTGAAAACATGCTCGAAAAAGTTGAGGAAGCGCTGGGGCTGACCAATGACCTTCAGGTTAGGGATGAAGCAAAACAGCAATTGGAACGATTGGAAAATTTGAGGCAGACACTTGCTACTGAATCCGGAAATTATGCATGAGATTTCTCTGGTACGGACGATTTTCCGGACATTGGCGGATAATTTCAGTACAGAAGAACTGGATAGGGTAGTGGTCATTGAATTGAAGGTGGGGCCCTTAGCCAATGTAGAACCGGTATTAATGCAAAATGCTTTTGAGGCCGTAGTGGAAGAAGAGGAAGCGCGCTTTCGCAAGGCAACTCTTCAAGTCAATACAGTGCCTGTTTTGGTGCATTGCCCGGCCTGCGATCAAACCTCGGAAGTGCAACAGTACCGTTTTGTATGCGGCAATTGCGGAAATCCATGTGCCAATGTGGTTCAAGGCAATGAATTGTTGATCGAACGGGTTGTATTCCGGGATTGAACCCCATCATTATCCTCCCCCCTGCCTGCGTTTTTCTATATACGACCTTATCCTGACGGCGCTTTCGTAATCTTCTTTTTCTACTACCTTTTGCAGCAATTCTTCTAATTCAGTGAGGGTGTATTCCGCTAATGATCCTTTTTTGGGGCGACCGGCCAGTGAAGTTGTCATGATGCCGGCCTCTTCGATGACGTGTTCGAGGATGAAAATGGGTGCTCCCGCACGTACCGCGAGGGCAATTGCATCGGAGGCCCGCGCTTCGAGGTTCAGGATTTCGTTATTGGCCTGTTTCAGGAGAATGGATGCACAAAATACTTTATCTTTTAACTGATAAATCAATACCTCCCGGATGCTTGCTCCGAGTAATTCGAGCGCATTTTTGAACAAATCGTGCGTCATCGGGCGTATGGGCTGCATTTTTTCCATAGCCATCGCAATTGCCTGTGCTTCCTGCGCACCAATAATGATGGGGATGCGGTGCTGGTTGTTAAAATCTTCCAGTACCAGGGCAAAATTGCCAGGTTGCGATTCACTGGCGGATAAAGCCGTTACCGCGAGTTCTACTTTATCTGACTTCATGCATCATAAGTGATAAACCGGCACAACGCTTCCGGGTCGGGAAAAGGCGCAACAACATAGCCGTCCGACTTTAGTTTAAAAATTCCGTTTTGTTCGATTTCAACTTCATAACCTTTTTCCAAAACAAGATGATTGCTTTCGATAGTCACGACCGCAATTTTGTATTCCAACAAGGCCATAAGCAGCCTTTCTTTGGGGGTAACTGGCACATTCATAAACCGCGAAGATTTTCCCACATTACTTTACAACCCAATACAATACAAAAAAGGGACGATGCCAGCGTAAGGGCTCCCCGGATTTGCCGCGCATTGGTAAACTTTTGAGAAAACGGCAGGCTGAATACACCGGAAGCAAGCAGCATTCCTGCAATAGAGCCCAACCCAAAAATCAACAGATAGACAATGCCCTGGAGACTACTTTTTAGTTCTGTCATAACCAGCAAAACCAGAGTGCCACTGCCAGCCAGACCATGCACCAATCCTACCCCGTAAGCCAGGCGGTGGTGATGCGGAGCTTCTTCCTGATGGGCTTTGTGGTGGTGCTGTTCGTGCTTCCATGTTTTCCAGATGCGATGCGTACCAAGCAGAATAAGCATCAATCCGACTGTAGCTTCAAAATAACCAAATGTTGCTTCCGCAATGGCTACTTTAGCTACAATCATTAGCAGGCCAATGGCAAGAATGGTTGAGCTATGCCCTAATCCCCAGTAAATTCCATCTTTGAGGGATGATTTAATGGAGTTGCGACGGGTAACCATGCTGCTTACTGCCAGCAAATGATCTGCCTCAAAAGCGTGGGTAAAACCAACCATAGCAGCAAAAAGAAGAGGGACAGATGTTTCCATAATTATAGTGTATAAAAAGCAATCCGGTGGTTTCCGGTATCAGCGATAGCCAGTAAATTGCCGTCAGTGCAAATGGAAAATGGCCAGTATAAACCATCGTCGGTTCCAAATACAGTGGCAGCATTTTCGCTGCTTGTTTGGAAATCGGGCTTCCCGATCAGCCCGTCAGCTGAGGCGTTGTTGAGATCCGGGAATTCTGAAAAACGAAGGATACGGCTATTCCCGGTGTCGGCAACGAGTAAGCCCTCCTTAAAAAAAGCGCTGTCATAGCACCAACTCAAGGTATTGGCTTGGGGAGAGAGCCCGTATTGGTTTTGTCCGTTGCTGTCGAGATCGGGCTGGCCGATGATGCAATCCGCTTTTTGAGTCAATGCGTCGCGCCAATTCCGCCAAAGCAAAACACGGTAATACTGGGTGTCCGTGATTGCCATTGCCCCATCCGGCCTGATTTTTACGGAATAGGGCCAGATGGGATCCTGATTGTCATAATCCCTTGTCATAAAATCAGGTTTCCCGATGACGCCATCTGCGTGGGGATAATTGACCGTCGGGATGGTTTCAAAAAAGAGTACCCGCCGGTTGCCGGTATCAGCAATCCACAGGCTTTTTCCATCACTGAAAATGCCATAAGGCCAGTAAAGTGAGCGCCCCGTGGGTGTTGCGCCAACCCCGGAAACATTGGGCTCGTTTTGATGGAATCCCGGTTGTCCAATCACTACATCGGCATCTTGCCAATGATTGACCGGGGGGGTATGCCAGATCAACACCCTATGGTTCCATGCATCTGCTACAATCAGCCGGGTACCATCAGACCAGATCCCGGATGGATATTGGAGGGTCCGGGCCGATACCTTTCCTCCTGCGTTGCGCCCCACACCCTCGGCATCTTCCTGGCCCAGTACGACATCCGGTTCCTGGAAAAGTCCCTGCGGTAGCTGATGCCAGATGAAGACCCGATTGCGGCCGGTATCAGACACCAGGAGACTACCCGATTGCAGGCATACTCCACGAGGTGCCAGAAAAGGCATTGACTCCGGGCCTTTGAACCAGGCCAAGGGGCCGGCTACAGCTACCTTTGGCGCTTCAATTTCGCCGGGCCTTATTCCCTTTTTTAAAGTAATGTTCAAAATGGTGTCACTCACGTTCGTTAGATTAACAAATTCGGGGCAATTGTTCGCCAATAGGCATGTTTACGACCCTGCGCCCCCCAATTTTGCTTCGTAACACAACCTGGCGGGGGTGCTGAGTCGTTATGTTGCCAATAATTGCGGCGTGCAAGCCATTTGCGTCGCTTTTGAGCACGTCAAGCGCTGATTCGGCTGCCTCTGCAGCAACCACAGCTAAAAAAACACCTTCATTGGCTACATAGAGAGGGTCCAGCCCCAGCAACTCACAAGCACTGGCAACCTCTTCGAGAACCGGTATGGCTGCTTCCTGTAAATCAATCCCCAGTCCTGTATCGCGCACCAATTCATTGAGTACCGTAGCAACACCGCCGCGGGTAGGGTCGTGCAGCAAGTGTACATCCTGCCCACAGGTATCGAGCAGCCGCATCACCGTATGGTTGAGATTGGTTGTATCACTTTCTATACTGCTTTCAAATTCCAGTCCCTGCCGCACACTCAGGATGGCCACACCATGGGTAGCAATGGGGCCGCTGATCAGAAGAACATCGTCGGGTTGTACCCTCGATTTCCGGATATCGGCTTTGGGGTGCAACATGCCCATTCCACTGGTATTGATGAATATTTTATCCCCTTTGCCGCGTTCTACTACTTTGGTGTCACCGGTTACAATGTGCACATCTGCCTGTTGAGCTGCAAATTTGATCCCGACAAGCACCTCCCAGAATTCCTGCATGTTGAGGCCTTCTTCAATAATAAAGGCCAGTGAGAGGTAGCGTGCCCTTGCACCACACATCGCCAGGTCATTTACTGTGCCGTTTATGGCGAGTTCGCCAATATTCCCTCCGGGGAAAAAGATTGGGGAGATGACGTAACTGTCTGTGGAGAAAGCCAGTTTACCGGCTTGGGTGTCAAATATAGCACCATCATGCCGCTCATTGAGCAGGTCATTTTTAAGCAAGTCAAATACTCCGCTGTCCAGCAGGCGGTTGGTGAGCAACCCGCCGCTGCCGTGACCCATGGTGATGATGTCAAAGTCGAGTTTTGGCATGGGGCATTGCAATTGCATACTTATTTTATCCATGGTTATGCCGTTTCAGTATCGGCCAAAGCCTGTGAAAAATGGTAATAAGCGGCACAAGCGCCCTCTGAAGACACCATGGGAGCTCCAAGTGGGTGCTGAGGAGTGCATTTTTTACCAAACTGCGGGCACTCGTGCGGCTTTTTTATCCCCTTTAGCACCTGTCCGGCAATGCATTCTTTGCTTTCAGAGGCATGTGGAATGACAATGTCAAATTTCAGGGTAGCATCGTAGGCTGCAAATTCAGGCCGTAGTTCATAGCCACTTAACGGGATATTGCCTATGCCGCGCCAGTCCCTGTCGCTGATCCGGAATACTTGTTCGATCACTTTGCGTGCCTCAGGGTTTCCTTCGGGCCTGACTACCCGTGCGTATTGATTTTCCAGTTGGTGACTCCCTTGCTCTAACTGGCGCACAGTCATTAAAATACCCTGGGCGAGGTCAACAGGCTCGAAGCCGGTAACCACAATGGGGATCTGATAACGCTCGACCAGCGGGAAATATTCGTCCATACCCATGATCGCGCAGACATGGCCTGCTGCCAGAAATCCCTGGATATTCGAGTCAGGGTCATTCATGACGGCTTCGATGGCAGGCGGAACAACCACATGTGAAGTTAATATGGAATAATTGGTGATACCACTGCGTTGTGCGTGGAGTACAGAAAGGGCATTGGCGGGGGCCGTAGTTTCAAAACCTACGGCAAAAAAGACCACTTCCCGGCCGGGGTTTTCCCGGGCAATTTTCACGGCCTCCAGCGGCGAGTACAGTATGCGCACATCGCCACCTGCAGCTTTGGCTTCCAGCAGGCTCTGGCTGGAGCCCGGCACCCGCAACATATCTCCGAAAGAGCACAGGATGGTTCCTTTTTCCAGGGCCAGGTAAACAGCCTTATCAATGAGATTGAGCGGTGTTACGCATACGGGGCATCCCGGCCCGTGTACCATGCGAACCTGTTCAGGCAACATTTGCAAAATTCCGTTTTTGACCAGGCTATGGGTCTGCCCTCCGCAAACCTCCATGATGGACCAGGGGCGGGTTGCTGTGCGGTGGATTTCTTCAAGGTACCTGGCTACCAGGTCGGCATCCCGGAATTCACTGATGTATTTCATGGGCCTTATGCTTGTGTGTGTTCAATAAGTTCATCAATTTCTCCAATCTGTGACAGGTACTCAAATGTCTTTTTTGCTTCTTCTTCGTCAACAATGCTGATGGCTACGCCAACATGCACCAGCACATAGTCACCTGGTTTGGCGTGTGGTACCATCTCAAGGCTTGCTTCTTTGGTGATGCTGCCAAATTTTACTTTGGCCATGCTCACCATCCCATCGTGCAGGCTTTCTATTGATTGAATCAGACCAGGAATTGCAAGGCACATAGGCTGAAAGTATATTAGGTTAGTAATGAAAAATTTTGGTCCTTGCCGCAGCAAGCTGTCCATAAGAAATGCATTCGTCATTTGGGGAAAGCTGGTCATGAAAATACAGCTTAAAACGAGGTTTCAGGTAGTAAACCAACAAATCTATCAGCACACTATTTTGAAATACACCTCCACTGAATGCCAAAGACCGGATCTCCATCCTTAAAGCAATGCTTTCAATCATCTGAACCAATAACAAATGCCAGCGTGCTGCGAGCGATTCGGTATTTTCTCCTTGTTGAAGTCCAAATAACAAACTTTGCAAAACCGGTTTAATGGAAATGGAGGTACCTGCCGGCTGGAAAGCTTGTCGGGAAATCATGTTGTCCAGGGTTTCAGGGATACCGTGTTTGTTGAAAAAGCGCCTTGCTAATGTTTCTAACCGCATGGCTGCCTCTCCTTCGAAACTGACCTT
>JABWAJ010000339.1 GCA_013361075.1 Saprospiraceae bacterium
GTTGCCAAGCGCTACCTGCACCAGCAGATTGTAGAGAGCTTATATTGGTTTCACCGATCCAATTCTATGGAAGCACAGGTGCAGAAAAACCTCCACGCCGCCGATATTTTATTGGACAAAGGGTTGATCGGGCAATCCAAAAAACTATTGAAAAAAGCCCGGAAAGACATCTATGCCTGCGAGTTGTTTCGCCTGCTGCCCGATTTGCTGGAACGGGAACGCGCGATCATGGACCGCACCCTGTACAAAGGTGCCACCGCCCGGGACCTCGATGATTGGGAGGCCGAGTGGAACCGCGCGCTGGATTCGCTGCAACAGGATGGGCGTTATGCGTGCTGGAGCAGTTCCATTGCGCAACTCCATTATCAAAAAGTGTCGGTACGGGAGTTGTCCCTGCAGGAACGGTTTGAGCCCTTACTCGAAACCTCCCCTACTGCCGCCGGGCTCAGTCTGCGGGCACAATTGGACTACTACAAGGCCATGTCCACCTGGCATTTTATGAACGGCAATGCCCAGGCTGCCTGCGACTGCAACCGCGATTTGCTGAAGGTGTTGGACGACCACCCTTTTTTAATCGAGCAGTATCCCCGCCGCTATCTGACGGCCCTGAACAATTTCCTCATTGACAACCACCAGTTGAAGCGCTACGAAGCTCTGGAGAACGGCATTGCCAAGCTTAAAGCGTTGCCCCAGCGGCCGGAATTCCGGCGCATTCCCCAACTGTCGGAGAAAATTTTTGAACTCAGCACCTTGCTGGAGCTGAACGCCTGGGTGGGACAGGCGCATTTTGAGGCTGCGCTGACCGGTTTGCCCGCCATTCAGGAAGGGCTCACGCGCTATGGCAAAGGCCTGGCGTTGCACCACAAGCTCACGTTTTACTACCTGA
Source organism: Saprospiraceae bacterium (assembly GCA_013361075.1). Classification (GTDB taxonomy): domain Bacteria; phylum Bacteroidota; class Bacteroidia; order Chitinophagales; family Saprospiraceae; genus JABWAJ01. The sequence continues at coordinate 887 of JABWAJ010000339.1, forward strand.
TGGCTTATATTTATTTTGAAAACAGGCGTTACGACGACGCCCTGACCTGGCTGAATGAAGTGCTGCAACAACCCCTGCGCGATGTGGTAGAAGAATTGCTGCGCTTTGCCAATTTGTTAAAACTGCTGACACACTTTGAATTAGGGCACTACGACCTGCTCGAATACCTGATCAATACCGTCCGGCGGCAACACGGCATGAAGGGAAGTTTGTACCAAACGGAAAAACTGTTGTTCAGTTTTTTGAAAAAACTCATCAATGCCAGCGGGGTAAAGCAACAACAGGGAGTGTTTAGTCAGCTTTGCGCAAAATTAGAAGCGGCCAAAGCAGACCCGGAGGAGCGGCGGGTGTTCAATTATTTTGATTTTTTGCGGTGGGCGGAGGCAAGAAAAAAAACGTCTTGATCAGTCTAAAGTCTTCTTTAACAAAAAAAGAAACTCATCAGAGGTCAATAACTCTATTTTTGGAAACTCAACGTGTTTTAAAACGCGAAAATCACGATCATCTGACACAAGATACGCTGCGTTTCCAGCCACCGCACAATCTGCATACTTATCATCATCGGGGTCTTTTACAATTAGATTCCAACGATAATAGATTTCGGTTTTTTCTGTATCGGGAAGGTTAAGCAAAAGGCGTACAACATTTTGAGCTATTTCAGGGAGTGTCTTTTCCCCTATTTTCTCTTCATATTCTGATAGAATTTCATTGGAGACCAGCAAAGAAATCTTGCCGGATTTAATGCAATCAAAAATATAACGATACGGTGATTTTATTGGAAGAGAAATCAACAAGACATTGATATCAATAACGATACGCATCATATCCAGATTTAGTATGGCGTGCGCAACCGTTCATTTCTCCATTCTTCAATGGTTCTTTCATCCCACTCATTTTTATTCCAAAGTGCTGTCAGGTCCTCATCAATTTGTTGTGAAAAATAATCAGCCAGCAGTTTTTTGATCTCAAGCAACTGGTTATCTGAAACGTCCGTTGAGTACAGTTTCAGAAGTTCCAATTGCAAATTACTTAAGGGCCTTTTTTGCTCAACAGTCATGATGTGCAGTATTTGTTACAAACTTACATAAAAACAGTTGCTTTTGCAAGGATACCCGCTTGGTTTTAGCTGATTTCAAGATGAGCCGGATGCAAAATTGTGCGTCAGGCGTCCAATCGTTCTATTTTTTGACGAGGGCCACACGAAAAAAAGAAGGCTGACCAAGGCGCTTTTTCCATTGAACTTCACCCGCTCTTACAGCGTTTATGCAGCATTGCGCCAAATTCGGCAAAGGCCGACCGCTTTCGAATTTTTTCTGTTCCCAATCCTGTAAGTCTGGTTACAAAAGCAGACTTTTGCAGCTGATTAAAAGCTCTAACCATGAAAAAAGTCTATATCGCATCTGCTGTTCGCACGCCAATCGGTAGTTTTGGCGGTGCCTTAGCCGATGTTTCCGCAACGCAACTTGGCGCTGCCGCCATCAAAGGCGCCCTGCAAAAAGCAGGCATCGCGCCTGAATTGGTGGAAGAAGTGTTTATGGGCAATGTCTGTTCCGGCAACCTCGGACAGGCTCCCGCCCGCCAGGCAGCCCTTTTCGCCGGGATTCCCAACCACGTGGTCTGTACCACCATCAACAAAGTTTGCGCTTCGGGCATGAAATCCATCATGCTGGGCGCTCAAAGCATCATGCTGGGCCAGCGCGACATCGTCGTTGCCGGGGGCATGGAAAACATGAGCCAGATTCCTTACTACCTGCCCAAAGCGCGCTACGGTTTCAAATACGGCCACGGCGAAATCGTGGATGGCCTGGTGAAAGATGGCCTGACAGACGTGTACAACCAAACGGCAATGGGCGTTTCGGCGGATGCCACGGCTGCAAAATTCAGCATCAGCCGCGAGGCACAGGATGCTTTTGCCATCCAGTCTTATCAACGCTCGGCAGCAGCAACAGAAGCGGGGCATTTCAGCCATGAAATTGTGCCGGTGGAAGTGCCGCAGCGCAAAGGTGCCCCACTCGTCATTTCGGAAGACGAAGAATACAAGCGGGTGCAGTTTGACAAAATACCGGCACTCAACCCTGTTTTTTCCAAAGACGGCACCGTCACTGCGGCGAATGCCTCCACCATCAACGACGGCGCAGCGGCACTGGTACTGGTGAGCGAAGAAAAAATGCAGGAATTAGGCTTGACGCCAATTGCGCGCATCCTCGGTTTTGCCGATGCCGCACAGGAGCCGGAATGGTTCACCACAGCACCCGTCAAAGTAGCGCCTTTGGCATTGAAATCAGCGGGTATCGAACTAAAAGACGTGGATTATTTTGAGGTCAACGAAGCATTTGCCGTAGTAACCCTGGCGTTCAGCCAATTGCTGGGACTTGACAACGAACGCGTAAACGCCTTTGGCGGTGCCGTTTCCCTGGGGCATCCGCTCGGCGCTTCCGGTGCGCGCATCGTGACTACGCTGAACAACGTATTGCACCAGAAAAAAGGAAAAATCGGCATGGCCGCTATTTGCAATGGCGGGGGTGGTGCTTCAGCGATTGTGATTGAGGCGTTGTAAGGAAGTTGGCAAGTGGGCAAATTGGCAAAGGGCAAAATGCAGGTTGCCCTTTGCCCCTTGCAATTTGCCAATTTGCCCCTTTCCAAATTCACCTTATGATGGCTAATTTCCCGCTCTGTGTTTCTCCATCCTCTGACCGGATCAGGTAATAATACATGCCCGGCGGCAAATCGCCCCAATCGAATGGCTGTGGCCCGCCGGTAAAGAAGGTTTCTGCTTTCATGCGCCGCCCCTGTGCATCGTACAACGCCATTGCACAGCGCTGCCCTATCCCGGATTCGCCTGCTGCCTTTACCCACACCTGCCCATTGCCCGGATTGGGATAGACGATGAAGCCGCCATTCATGGCCAGCGGTTCATCTGTGGCCGTAATGCTGCCGTCGGGGTTGATGATCGTCCATTCGTTGCAACCTTCTACTAAACAACCCTCCGCGCTGAGGCGCACCAGCCAGACATTGGGGTCGTTGATGAAGGGAAGCCCGTTGGGAAAGGTGTCCTCGTAAGCACCTGTGAATACCAAATCGCCGTTGGGCAATTCCGAGCCGGCAAGAAAGGCCATAACATACCGCTGTGAGCGCGAGAGGTCACATAGTGTACGATCCCAGATGACTTCCCCTGTTTCAGGGTCGAGGCGAAACATCCAGCCACACAGCAAATATCTGGTGAGTTCATCACTATAAAAATCACGGTAACCCATACCCACAATATCTCCATTGGTCGCAGTAAACAAGTTGCCCATGTATTTTACCTCGTAATCTTCGTAATACGTATCGAATACCTGCTCCCAGAGGATATTTCCTTCGGCATCCAGCCTGAAAATAGCTGGGGGGTAAGTGTAGAATGTATCCTGATCCAGGCGATCCCTGAACCAGTTTACGGCATAACCGCCATCGTTTAATTCCGTAATGTGGATATTAGAAAGATTAAGGGGGCCATAAGTAATTGGCAGGCGGCGGTGCCAGATTACCTGCCCTGCAGAGTCGAGTTTAGTTACGCCGCCTTCATTGCCCATTCTTTGGGTGGCGATCAGGTTGCCGTCTTGGGTGGCAAATAGATCTTTTGTTACCACAATTCCGTAAGTTGGCTCTTCTTCGTTGAAAAACACTTCGTGGGTGGGTGTGAAAAGGGAGTCTGTAAACAATATCCAGGAAATTTCCGTTGGGGGAGACTGAAAAAGAAGACTATAAATGACATAACCATCCCGGTATTTCAACAGCCCAAAGGGAATTTCATTTTCCTGTGTATCCCCCAAATCCCATTCGGCAAGGGTATTCCCTGCCATGTCCAATTTGAGAATTTTGATATTTGCCGGTGGTGCAATATTATGCCGGATCGCCAGATAAATATGATTGCCGTCAACGATCATGCTATTCATCGTAGGCGTTTTGAAGCCCTCAATGATCCTTGTCCAGAGGACATTTCCCTCAAAGTCGGTTTTTAATAGACCTACACAATTTACAGGTGTTGTTGTCAATCCACAAATAGAGCCAACCGAAATTAAAAGCCCATCTTCTACTGGAATAATGGTGATACCGGTATTGGAGGTTTGATCCAGGTCGTAGCTCTTGCTGAAGTATTGGGCAAGAAGAAGTGTTTTAATTGCTGTTAAAAAATAAAAAAGCAATGCAATCATTCGCAGAAATCTCGAAAACCGTTTTCTGTGTCCCATAGTTTTAGCGTTAGTTGTTGGAAAAAAGAAAATAACCATAGCCGTCCATTTTCAGGAGGGCTATGGCATAAGCAACTAATCTCTTTCAGGGTAAAACGATCAATTTGGCTTGGTAAAGGACACTGGTTTTATCAGTGATACGCAGGAGGTAAACTCCAGAGGTCAGTTCACGTGTGGCAAGCCGATATAAACCGCTGTCGTCTAAATTAATTTGCTTCATAGATACTCCGCCACTTAGGTTCATCAACCACAATTGTTTTGGCAGCGCATGTTGTTGCGATACAGGATAGCGTACTTCTACCGCCTCGCTTGCCGGGTTGGGCGCTACACTGAAAATGGCCTCCTGTACTTGTTCAAAGGCAGGTTGCTGAGCCTGTGGCAATTCACTCAAGGGTGTTTCAGGTTCATCTAAAGGAAAACGTTCGTCTTTTAGCAAGGCGAGCAAAGCCCGGGCATAACTGCGATAGGGCGAATCACTGTTGGCAATCGTGTAAAGCGTTGTTTCCTGTGCAGGCGACAAGGCGTAAGTCCCCATATTTTGGAGGCGTTGCAGGTTTACCTCCATAATGTCGCGGAACCATTGTTCGTCCTGGGTGGCTGTAGGCAGGGTATTCCAGACCTGCTGGGCTCCGGTAAAATCTTTGGCAATCAGCTTCACACTCAGGAGCCATTGCTGGGCTTCGGGGGTTCCTTCTTCTGCCAGCAGCGTCACGGCTCCGGTATAATTTTGCGCATCGAGGTCCTCTATCAGAAGAGATCGCAAAATGCTGTTCTTATTGTCCCGTGCGTGCAGGTAGGCTGCATAAAATTCCAGATTTCCAGGTCGGGCCTGCGCATTGGCTTCCGCTTGTGTCAGTACGTCCCTGGCCTGTACCAATTCGGGTTTATCATGCGTAGGAAGTACAGGAAGGGTTTCATTGTTGCAATCTGGTAAGCCATTATCATTTGTAAATAGGACAGTATAATTACTCAAATTATTATTCACAGGCAACAAAGTACTACAATCCATTGCCTGTTGGTAATTCTCCCTGACAAAGTAAGTAAAAGGTACTGTTGAATTCGCAGCAATGGCTTTAGTGGACGAAGAGAAGCAGTTATCGGCAGGATTTCCGAAACCTCCCTGAAATTCAGCAATAATTCCAGGGAGTGCACTGCCTATATTATTGAGTATGATGTCCCGGTTTCCTGTTTCAATAAACGTATTGTATCGTAG
>JABWAJ010000340.1 GCA_013361075.1 Saprospiraceae bacterium
GTTAATTCGGAAGACTTCCGCCTTCCTACTGAACACGAGTGGGAGTACGCAGCCCGTGGCGGCCGTGATCTGGCACCTTACCCCTGGGGTGGTTACTATGTGCGCAACGCTAAAGGTTGCCTGCTGGCCAACTTCAAACCCGGTCGCGGTAACTATCCGGAAGATGGCGGCCTGTATACGGTAAAAGCCGACGGGTATTACCCGAATGATTACGGCTTGTACTGCATGGCAGGTAACGTCGCAGAATGGACGGAAACGGCTTATTTCGAAAACGCCTATTCTTTCATGCACGACCTGAATCCGGACATCCGTTACGATGCCAAGGACGAGGATCCGCAAACGGCTAAACGTAAAGTAATCCGTGGTGGCTCCTGGAAAGACGTCATGCATTTCCTCCAAACAGGTACCCGTCACTGGGAATACCAGGATACAACCAAATCCTACATAGGATTCCGTTGTGCTCTGACCTTCCTGGGCCGTTCAGCCAATGATTTCTAAAATCTGATTCAGACTTTACTACAATAAGGATATTGTCCGATGGGGCAGTATCCTTATTGTATTATATCGATTCAGATGCTCGTTTAATTTTTTTTTAACAGGGGTGTAACTTTTTGTACCCCTTGCATTATAGAGAAGTGTCTGGTTGAGACCGGACCCTCCAGGAGAATAAAATCTTATTTTTTAACCAGTTCTAAACGTTTTTCGACGATGAGTTTCGTTAAGACCAAAGGCTTCAAGCGTTTCAAAAACTTTATCATTGGCGCAGGTGCCGCAGTTGTACTTCTTGGTGCTTTATTCAAAATCTTATCTTGGGAAGGTGCCAATGAAATGTTGATGGCAGGGATGTTCACAGAAGCAGGCATTTTCCTCTTGTTGGGGATCCTTCCTCCGGAACCTGACTACTACTGGCACAAACTGTATCCGGGGTTGGATGATTACAATGCACACCTCGCACCCTTAGCAGCCGGCCCGTCCAACAGCATCGAACCGATGCCGAAAGTAGTGCCTCTGAATGGTGAAATTGTTCAAAATCAATTGGGTGGTATGTTGACCGAGCTGCAGAACATGTCTAAAAGCTTGTCTTCACTCAAAGCCCTTCAGGAAGTTGATTTCTCCGGTACCAGCGACCAGATCAAGTCAATGAGCAACTTCTATTCAAAACTGAACGAAGCAATGGCTGACCTGAGTGATTCTTTGGAAGACACCAAAATCTACAAAGATCAGTTGTCTGCCCTGAATAAGAACATCGGCTCGCTGAACAACATTTACGGCTCGCTGAATTCTGTTTATGGCAATGTTATCTCTGCCATGGCAAACGTCAAACATTAATTGCCTGCCGGATCCCGGTTTTGTTAACTTTTAAAATTTAAGGGAACATGTCTATTCCAAAGGAACCCAGGCAATTGATGATCAACCTGATGTATTTGGTGCTTACAGCCATGCTTGCACTGAACGTATCAGCAGAGATCATCAATGCCTTCTTCTTGATCGATAGAGGTATCACTGGCAGCAATAACGTTTTCGATACTTCCAATAAAAGTACCTTAGATGTACTATCGAAAAATGCCGAACAGGACTTATCCAAGTACCAAAAGTTGGTAGATGCAGCCAAAGAAGTGAGTGCCATCTCTAAAGATTTTCATTCTTATGTAGACGGTTTGCGCGAATCCATGGTAACCATGACAAATGGTTACTACCCCGCAGACGACAAAGACCATCCTGGTTTTCCGAAAGGATACAAGGATAAGGACGTTACTACCCGCGTACTTGTCGAAGAAGGTAAAGGCGAAGAACTCAAAGCCCGTATCCTTGCCGACCGCGATAAAATCGTCGCTATTGTAAACAGACTGAAAGGCGCAGAAGGCACCGCAATTGATGAAGAATCTCTTGCAGATCTGCAAAAAAGAATTCAGCTTTCTGTAAGCGATGAATGGCAAAACGCTAAGCCCAAGCGGCCAAGCTGGGCTGCCTTCACTTTCAACCACATGCCACTGGCTTCTGTATTTCCCATCATGCGGAAATTTCAGAATGACATGAAAAGCTCTGAAGCAGCTGTGTTGAACTTCCTTTCCGATCAGGTAGGTAAGCAAACCTTTAAAGTAGATGCATTTATTCCAATTGCTTCCGCAAAAAAGGCTTACGTCATTTCCGGCGAGCAATTTGAAGCAGAAGTAACGGTGGGTGCATCTTCCAAATCGGTTTACGAAAACATGTCTATCCGCGTAAACGGGTCGCCGCAGAAAGTAGAAAATGGTATCGCGAAATATACCACTTCTACCAGCTCTACAGGCGTACAGAAGTACAAGGTTGACATTACACTGACCAACCCAACTACTCAAAAAGCGGAAACTTATTCCAAAGAATTTGAGTACGAAGTAGGCCGTCGCAGTGTAACCGTATCCGCTGATAAAATGAATGTACTCTATATTGGTGTGGATAATCCGATTTCTGTTGCTGCGGCAGGTGTGTCCAGTAACGAACTCAGGGTAAGCGCCAGTGGTGCAGGCATTAATCTGCGTGGCGGCAATGGCAAATATACTGCTACAGTTAGCCAGCCGGGTGAAGCCAACATCAGCGTATCTGGTGGCGGATTGACCAACAGCCGGTTTAACTTCCGTGTAAAAAGAATTCCTGACCCGGTTGCCCGCTTGAGTAAAAGCTCAGGAGGTGGTATGGGAAGTGGTGAATTCAAAGCACAGGGTGGTGTAATCGCATTCCTCGACAACTTCGATTTCGAAGCGGTTTGTGTCATCCAGGGCTTTAACTTGGTTTACGTACCGAAACGCCAGGATGCTGTGCCTGTGGTTAACCCGGGAGCGCGTTATAACGAACGTGCCCGCGAATTGGTTTCCCGTGCAAAACCAGGCGATATCTACTACTTTGAGAACGTAAAAGCAAAGTGCCCCGGCGATCAGGCCGGTCGTGAAATCAACTCGATGGTTTTCACAATCAAGTAAGTCAAATTTTCATAAGTTAAAGTGTAATAGTGCGCTTGGTTAGTCCGTTTAACCTGTGCACTTTTACACTTTAATACACACACAAATACCAAGTCCATGAAAATTGCGCTGAGACTGCTATGCTTATTCCTGTTGCTGACAATTTTTGCAGCAGCGCCATTAACAGCTCAAACGCCGGATAACATCATTATGACTGAATCCGGCGATACTGAAGAGGATACTGACAGACCTCTTGATGATATCGTAGAAAAACGCACTACGCTTGAAAAACGCGTACTGCCTTACGATCACGTGCGCGAAGCGGATATTTTCTGGGAAAAACGCATCTGGCGTGTACTCGACATCCGTGAGAAAATGAACCTGCCTTTCGCTTATCCGGAGCGTCCGTTCTTTACCATTTTAATGGAGGCTGCCGAATCAGGCGAATTGACAGTGTACGGTACAGAAGATGATAAGTTTTCCAGCAAACTGACCCCGGAGGAAGTTTCTTCGATGGGTGCCACGATTGATACGGTAATTACCTTCGATCCGGTGACTTATCTGGAAAGCATTCAGGTTGTGCGCAATGAGCTGAACCCGGAAGATGTTAAGCGATTCCGCCTTAAGGAAGTATGGTTCTTCGACGAAGAAACTTCTACCCTTCAGGTACGCATCCTTGGCATTGCTCCTCTGCTCGATGTTAAAGATGATAACGGCAATTTTAAGTATGAACAACCGATGTTCTGGGTGTACTATCCGGATGCAAGAAAGTTGCTGGCACACGAACGTGTGTTCACTTTCGGCAACGATGCTGCGCCGATGACGTGGGAAGACCTGCTTGAAATGCGCTATTTCTCCAGCTACATCTTCAAAGAATCAAACGTTCACGACCGCCGCTTGCAGGAATACGTGACGGGTGTTGACATGTTGCTGGAAGCTGATAAAATCAGACAGGAGATCTTCAATTTTGAACATGATTTGTGGTCGTATTAATCACAAAAAGTGCCTCCTGAAAGGATGACGAAGGCCCGGAGCTGTTTTGCTTCGGGCCTTTGTTATTGTATTTATTGTCTTCCGTTGGTTGGTGTAGATTTTGGAAGTTGTCCATTCCATTCCGGTAAGGGGCAGGCGGGTAACAATCGGCCCATGAATCTTTCATCCAACAAAACTCTACTTTATACGTTATTGCCTCGTCATTTTAAATCGCTCCTGCAAAACCCGGGAATCTTTGCTTAGTTCTTTCCTTGAAATACCTACCTGATCTGCCTTTTTGGCTACTTTTTTGAAAAGGTTGGTATCGTTTTTTGCGGCGTCTTCGAGCAAAATTTTATAGACTCCCGGATCTGTTGAATAATTATCGAAAGCAGCTTTTGCCGCCACTACTGCCTCTTGTATATTGCCCAGTTTTTTGTCAGCATTGGCCTTTTTTTCCAGCTCTTTCGTGTCCTCTGGATTGGCCTGCAGATTAAGCTCGGCCTCCTTTTTAATTTTGAGCTGCTCTCTTTTTTCTTTGGTAATGACCTCTTTCAATTGTTGGATCTCCCTCGTGTATTTTGACGTTGCCAGCTTACTCGCTTCATTAATGTATTCTTCTGCTTTATCGATGGATTGAGCTTTTAGGGAGAGGGCACTTCGGGTCAAATAGGCATCTGTAAGTTTAGCGGTGTCCTGTAGCTCAATGAAGGCGCCAACATCCTGAAGCGCAGCGGCGGTATTGCCCATTTCATAATTGAGCACTGCCCGGTTGTTTACAGCAAGCCAGTAACCCGGATGAGTTTCCAAAACTTTATTCAGCGATTCTATGGCCTTTTCAGGATGGTTAGCTGCCAGATGGCTGTTGGAAAGGGCCATATTGACCAGCACAGTGGTTGAGGAATCGGTTGGTTGAACTTGTTCCAATTGGGCAATCGCTTCCCCTGGTTTGCCCATTTCATTGGCAATGACGCCAAAAAGAAGCTGCATATTGGCGAAAATGCCGTCTGTTAGCAAACCCTGGGTAAAAATACTGGAGAGCGAAGTAATGGTATCTACCTCAGTATTTCCGGTGATCAAAAGCTTCGTTAAGTTTTTTATTTCCCGGAACTTATATTTGGTTAGTACGATGTTTTCACCCGATGCCTGCTTCTCGGCAGTGCCCCAAATGATGAGTTGAGCATTGCAATTGCGGGCAATTTTTTCCGCTTCATCCGACACATCCGGATACAGACTTTCTTCTTTTATGGGGTCTATATTGTAATATTCTATTTTGGCCTTGATGCCGGGTACCCCATTTAACAGGTCTGCCAATTTTCCCTTTATTTGCCGGTGAATGTCATTGGGCAGCACCCCATTGTCGCCCAACTTTATTGGTTTGAACGGCAAAACCAATATTTTGAAGGCAGCCGTATCTTCAAAAACCGGGCAATCATTCGAGACAGGGGGGACTTCTTTTTTAGTGTAAAAAAACAGCGCGGCAATCGCTGCCAGTGCTAAAACGCCGCCTGCAATCCAAGGAAGCAGGCGCTTTGCCGGCTTTGCCTGGATGTCATTGCCCCCTTCTTTTTTCAGGGCTTCCAGTAAGTCCAGAATTTGATCGGTGACTTGATTATAGTTCAGTTTGGCATTTTCAAAACTAACCAGGCCCTGTTTTTCATCCTTTTGTGTTTTCTGAAACAGGGATTGGGCCTGAATGGCATCGTTTGCTAAGCCGCTGCCGGCCTTCTCCAATTCTTCCACTAAGCGCTGCAGGGCTTTCTCTACGTCAGCTTTGCCAACTAAGCGCTTGATTTCCGCAATTAATTGTAATTTATCCATTAGATGACCATGCGTTTTTTTAAAGGGGAAGTGATTTTTACACCAAAGTTAACAATCGCTTACAACACTGCAAATGAAAGCGTTAGTTTGATTAGGATGCCATTCAGGCGCTTCAGGCTTTTTTTCCCAGCTCAACTGCCCGGTTCAGGGCTGCTGTAGCGCCTTCAATGATGTCGCTGCGCAACGCGTTTTGGGAGTAGGAGCGAAGCGCTGCTTCAGTAGTACCGCCTTTGGAGCACACCTTTTCAATCCACTCTTCGCAGGAGAAATCAGATTTGTCGTACAATTCAATGGCACCGCGAAAGGTTTGGCTGACCAACAGTTCGGATTCCGACTGGTTGAAGCCCATGTCGCGGGCTGCGCTCATCATGGCTTCCATAAAATACCAGACATAAGCCGGCCCGCTCCCGGAAATAGCCGTTGCTGCGTCAATTGCTGACTCCTGTGCTACATATACTGTTTTTCCGGTAGTATTCAGCAGGTTCTGAACCATGACCAACTCGATGCGCGTGACTTCATCAGATGAGGTGAAGGCAGTCATGCCCATGCCGATTTGGGCAGGCAGATTGG
>JABWAJ010000341.1 GCA_013361075.1 Saprospiraceae bacterium
GGTAGCGCTCATCAAACCGGTTTCGCCAGTATTCTCCACCAAACTTTACACTGAAGTCAGTGCCGGAATATTTGAGTGTAATTTTGCTCTGCCCGGTTGTTTCTCGGGATACAACTCCAAATCCGCTGCTCAGGTCGTCGGTATTTTGAGCAAGGGCAGCACCGGTATATAAGGTCCACTTTTCTCCAATGATTTCCTTCCACGAAGCATTGGCGTAGTAGTTGTCATTGTTCAGAGACAACTCAACCCGTTGATTTACCTGGTCGGCGTCGGGGTACTGCATGGTGAATCCATTGCTGTTGCCACTGGCGTGTATTTTTAACATGCCGGTTTCAGAAGTTTTATACCGGAAAACCAATTGCCCGCCCAGCCCCTGGAAAGGCTTGACCCATTCGATGTTTTGCGGAACCAAATGGCTATACGGTGCCATGTTGATGTAGTCTCCGGAAACAGCAAGAGAAGCTTTTCCCATGTTTTGGGTATGAGAAGCGCCCAAGCCCAAAGTCATCAGCGAAATTCCTGTGACCGTTTTGGGTGCAATATCTTGTGTTTCAAGTAATAAAGCAGACGATAGTGCCTGGCCATACTCGGCTGAATAGCCGCCCGTGCTGAAAGTAATGCCTTTAAACAAAAGTGGGGAAAAACGACCACGCGCCGGAATGCCGGGGACTGTACTGCTGTAGGGGTTTTGAACACTGAGCCCGTCAATGAAGGTGCGCGTTTCATGAGCTGCTCCCCCGCGTACAAAAATTTTGCCATCTTCACCCACAATTTGAGTGCCAGGCAGGGTGTTTAGCGCGCCCGCTATGTCTGCAAGGGCACCTGCAGTAGTGACAATATCAAGCGGCCGCATCACGACGGCTTTTCGTTCATCGCTGGCTTCAAAAGCGCCTGCTGTAATCACCACTGCGTCGAGTTCGGTTGCAGCGGACTTTAACTGAATGTGAACCGGGAACGCTCCGCTTGTAAGGGTTACCGGTTGTTCGTAGTTTTCATACCCGATGCAGGAAATGCCGAGCACCTGGGCACCGGTTGCGTCGGTAGTGAAGGAGAATTTTCCCTCGCTGTCAGTAGAAGCGCCATCGTAGGTGTCTTTCAGGAAAACGTTGGCACCGATAACCGGCTCTCCGTCCGTACTTTTTACAGATCCGGAAAGGGTGACCGATTGTGCACTGAGGAGTAAGCAATGCAAGATTAGTGCAAGTGTTAAAGTCAGTCTCATCTGTAGTTGAATGTAGACACAAGATGAGCCGTTGGTATGGCAGAATGCAAAAAAGATGTACCGAAGCGCAGGGAATCCGGGATGAAATGATGAAAAGAAGGAATAAAAAGAGTGCGGCTAAAGCAAAGTTTTATGATGAGGTCCCCATTTTCTCACTGCCTGCCCCTTCGTTTCAACTTAAGGCACCGCACTCCTTGAATTTTTTAATCAGATCGCTTCTGTCTTTACAGTCCGGTCATAAAATGCTAAATTGCTGCATGCTTGCACACAGGGACCAAGCCCTGCAAATCTCGTTCATCGTATGGAATCAACTATCGTACCAAAAATGAATCTGACGAAAAGTTTATTGGCTTTTGTTGTCATTGTTTGGGTTTCTGCGGCCTGCCAGCGTGCACTCCCGGGCGTAACGCTTCACCAGTATGCCCCACAAAAAAGTGCTGTTTCGGCTTCTTCTATGGTGGTAACGCCGCATGCTCTGGCTACCCGGGCCGGACTTGAAGTACTGGAACAAGGAGGAAATGCGGTGGATGCCTCTATTGCTGTCCATTTTGCCATGGCTGTTGTTTTCCCCCGTGCCGGAAACCTGGGCGGCGGTGGATTCATGGTAATCCGGTTGAAAAATGGAGAAACGGATGCCCTGGACTACCGGGAAAAAGCTCCGGCTACGGCACACCGCGACATGTATTTAGACAGCCTTGGAAATGTAATTAAGGGACTGAGTACCGATGGGCACCTCGCGGCAGGCACACCTGGTACGGTAGCGGGGTTAATCGCAGCACATCAGAAATATGGGAAACTAGATTTCAAAAAACTTCTGGCACCCGCCATCCGGTTGGCAGAAGCGGGTTTTCCTGTCAGTGGTGCCGAAGCAGACCGTTTGAACAGCTTCCAATCTGCTTTTCGCAAATTCAACACACCGCCCAACCCCTTTCTTAGAGAAAACTGGAAGGCCGGGGATATCCTGGTGCAAAAAGAACTGGCCCGAACGCTCCGGTTGATTCAGGACAAAGGAAAATCCGGGTTTTATTCCGGCGAAACAGCCCGTGAAATTGTAGCGGAAATGCAAAGTGGTGGTGGTATGGTTACGCTGGATGACCTTAAAAAATACGAGGCAAAATGGCGCAAACCTTTGACCGGCCGTTACAAAGAATATAAAATCATTTCTATGCCACCTTCCTCCAGTGGTGGCGTTGCCTTGCTGCAACTGCTGGAAATGGTAGAACCTTACCCCTTAAGCCAGTGGGGTTTTCAATCGAAAGAAGCCGTACACCTGATGGCCGAAGCTTCAAGACGGGTTTACGCAGATCGTTCGCAATACCTCGGCGACAGCGACTTTTTTCCGGTTCCAATGGATTCGCTACTCAACGAACGCTACCTGTTGAAACGCATGGCAGATTTTAATCCGGCTAAAGCAACCAGTAGTGAAGCTGTTGGTGCCGGCAATTTCAAAGTGGCACTGGAAAGTTTTGAAACCGAGCATACCTCAGTAGTTGACGCCGAGGGCAATGCCGTGTCGGTAACTACCACGCTCAATTCAAACTATGGCTGTAAAGTTTGGGTAGACGGTGCTGGTTTTTTTCTCAACAATGAAATGGATGATTTCAGCGTCAAACCTGGCGTGCCCAATCAATTTGGCTTAGTCGGAGCAGAAGCCAATGCGATCCAGCCTTATAAACGCATGCTTAGTTCGATGACGCCAACTATTGTAGAAAAAAACGGCAACCTGTTTATGGTGCTCGGCACACCAGGCGGTTCTACCATCATTACTACCGTTTTTCAGGTTTTTATAAACGTTGCTGAGTTTGGCATGGACCTTGAAAAAGCGGTCAACTCCGGACGTTTTCACCACCAGTGGCTGCCCGACCTCATTATGACGGAGCGCGGCGCTTTCAACCCGGCTACCCGGTCGGTGCTCGAAAGCATGGGGCACCGCTTTCAGGAAGTAGACCGGATTGCGGTCATCAAAGCGATTTTGAAGCTACCGGATGGACGACTGAATGGGGTAGGGGATTTTAGGAATCCGGATGATGATGCCAGGGGGAATTAGAGCGCTCCCCGCTTTCCCAATTCCACCACTTCCACATCCCTGATCTTCCCGGAATCAATCGTAAACCGGACAATGGTTTTCATCACATGAAATCCGTGGTTGCCACAGGCACCAGGGTTGATGTGCAGGAGGTTGTATTTTTTATCAGGCATGATTTTGAGGATGTGCGAATGACCGCAAATGAACAGGTCAGGAGGATTTACCTTTAGCAGGTCGGCAACCCGTTTGCTGTACCGGCCAGGATAGCCACCGATATGTGTGATCCAGACATCCAGGCCTTCACAATCAAACCGCTGGTCTTCGGGATAGCGAATCCGAATGGCGGTACCATCAATATTGCCGTGTACGGCCCGCAGTAATTTGAAAGCCTCCAGGCGTTCTGTCACCTGAAGGCTCCCAATATCGCCTGCATGCCACACTTCATCGCACTGGGCGAAGTACTGAAAAATACTTTCGTCCAGGTCGCTGTGTGTATCTGAAAGCAGGCCTATGCGCTTCATCTTTTACATGGCCGAAGCCATTACTATACCAGAAATAAACGTCAGGGCATAAAATGCCAGAATGATAATCATCAAGATACCAATGAAACGATAGTGTTTCCGCAAAGCATCGAAAGCTACTTCAATCTCCGAATCACTTCCGGATGCCAGCGCCTTTTGAGCACCGGATGCAAATTGATAAAGGTACAGGATTGGGAAAAAATAAAGGACGACGAAAAACAGAAAAGTAATTGTAATAAATCCGCCGCCCATAGCAGGTCCACCACTCATACCCCCCATACTGCTCATCATCATGGCGATCATAGAACCGGCAAAGAGCCCTATAATAGCCATAAGCCCAAGCCAGATAAATCCTACAATTGCCAGAAATTTGGCCCATTTGGCTGTTTCGGCAAGGATGCTTTTCATTCGGTCACTGATGCGCATGTCACCAAATGAATTGTCCATCAAATTTTGGTCTTCCATCTTGTTTGTTTTTGTGAAGAAATATTAAGTGCGAATAAACTGTTTTTCAATTGCTTTTGCAAGCAAAATAAGGCATATTCTTTAAGAGGAATAATTTTCTATTGTGATTTGGTGGTCCGGGGATTGCGATGAAATTAAAAGTTGTATATTGCAACATGATAATTGATTTATTCAACTAAGTATTTTCAAATGCAACAAATAATCAAGGGCATTCGCCGGCATACCCGGGAACTGGTTCGGGAGTTGAATATTCTTGATGGCAAATTTCAGGACACTGGATTTTCCTATTCCGAGTGCCACGTTCTTTTTGAGTTAAACGAACATAAATTGCTGAATGTGATTGAGTTGTCAGATTTGATTCAATTGGATAAGTCTACTGTCAGCAGGATTGTTAGCAAATTGACAGCGCAGGGGTACCTTAAAATCGCACCTCATCCGGAAGATAAACGCCAGAAATGCCTCAGCCTGACGGAGGAAGGCCTGGAAGCAGTAACCAGAAACAATTGCCGGTCTGATGACCAGGTTGCTGCGGCACTCCGGTTGCTGGATGATGGAGAGCAGGAAATGGCTTTGAAGGGCATGCAATTATACGCCCGGGCCTTGCGTCATAGCAGGGTTCAGGCATCTTATGAACTAAGGCTTATCCGAAAGGAAGATGAAGTGCAGGTTGCCCGCCTGATCCGGTCGGTTATGACTGAATATGGGGCAGTAGGGGAGGGATATTCTATTCTTGATCCTGAAGTGGATCGGATGTACGAGGTTTATCAGGCACCCGGCGCTGCATTTTTTGTCATTGCCAAAGGGGATGAAATACTGGGCTGCGGTGGTGTGGCAGCATTGGCCGGGGGCAATCCCGACACTTGCGAACTCAAAAAGATGTATTTCTACCCGGCTGTTCGGGGACTTGGCTTTGGGAAGCGGCTTTTGTCGGTTTGTTTGCAACAAGCAACCGATCTGGGCTACCGGTATTGCTATCTGGAAACCGTCAACCGGATGTGGCAGGCAAACCTGTTGTACCAGCGGATGGGGTTTCGCAAAATTGAAGGACCAATGGGATGCACGGGCCATAATTCCTGCGAAACTTTTTACGTAAAAGAACTTTTTGCAGAGGTGTGACTTCTTGCCAGAAGTGCGTCATAAAAGAAAGCAAAAAAAAAGCCGCACATTGATTGTACGGCCCTTTCCATTATAATCCCATGAACATATCCAAATCATCTGAAACTTTCTGCCAAAAATATTTGCCATTTTTTTGAATATGACAAATACTTGGCATAAATTCGCACCATAATCATAGGAATTACTTCTTAACCTAATATCGAACAAATTGTAATCTCTCGTCGTAATGACGACATAATCCCATGAATGTGACCTAATTCGGAGGCGGACGTTAGAGCGTTCGCCTTCTTTTTTGTTGGCGCGAATCGTTTTGTGTAGCCGTATAAAAGCGTGCCGATCGTCCCGAAGTGTTGGAGTCGGAACGATCTGCACCGGCCAATTTTATAATCCCATGAACATTGTCAATCTTGTTTGCCAACCCGACTTTTAGTTGGCTTTGCTTTCCAGCTCACTTATTTCCCTTTCACGATACAAATATGCAGCAGCATTTTGCTCAGAACAAAGACAAAAAACAACCGTTGTGAAAATTTATTGATTTGCTTTATTGTAAATTAAAATTGATAATCAATGTTTTAGTTTAAAATTAATGATAAGATTGTGAAAATTTTATTATTTTTTGTCAAAAAAAATGTGCTTTTTTGAGGGGTGAATGGCAAAAAAAAAGCCCGATTTGATCAAAAAAAGTGCAAAAAGCACACCTAACTGAAAAAAGGCCGCTGAAGAATTCTTCGGCGACCTTTTTTTTTTTGAGCCTATTCACATTTACACCTTGCAGTCACAGGGTGGAAATGTTGAACCTGATTTTAGTGAAACCTCTTTCCATGGGGGCATCTGCAGATTCAAGGTATCATACAAATGCCAGTTGTTTACTTGCAGGCAGGAGCTTGCGAAGTTTTTCGATGGTAAAATCTACTTCTTCCCGGGTATTCAAATCGGAAAAAGAAAAC
>JABWAJ010000342.1 GCA_013361075.1 Saprospiraceae bacterium
CCCGAAGTGGTCGAGGAGATTAAAGCGGGAGCAAGTGGGATTTGAAGATGCTGAGGATTTGAAGATTTGAGTAACTGAGGATTTGAGGAGTCACGTATGTTCAAATACTCGAATACTCAAATCTTCAAATCCTCAGTTATTCAAGCTCCGGCCATAGAATCATTAAGTTCCGTTTGCACGTACATCCTGACCAATTTTTCCCATCCTGTCAGGAAAGCGAAAAAACTGAAAAAGCCCATCATCACCTTCATGATGATTTTCACGCTGCCCTGCATCGTACTAAATTCTTTGTAATTCAGCCGTTCGGAAATGTACATGGCTTTGAACAAGGCGTATTTGTCGTTTGGGTTCAACTCGTGCAGGAAAAACAGGATTTGGAAAAATTTCCCCTGGTCTGCAACGGGCAGGTACGATACCCGGCACTTACCAACGTTTCCTGATTTGTTGCTAACGCTGTGCAGCGTCATTTTGGGAACAAACAATTCTTCTCCTGCTTTTTTAATCATGGTTTTGCCGTCGAGGCTGAACGTAAGCTCGCCCTCAAGTACTTTGAATAATTCGTCGGACTCTTTGTGCAGGTGTTCAGGAACGCTCCCGCCATGCTGTATAGTCCAGTCGAATTCGCAGATTTCGTTGTTCAAGGTCAGCACTTGAAAGCGTTCTTTCATCCAGCCGACTTCCGGATAGTTGGTTGCCTTCATGGTAGCTTATTTTAATTTTCCAAAAATCCATCCGATGGCGCCGCCTGCTATTGCTCCGGAGACGATGTTTCCTGCCAGGTCAATGGGGAGCCATTCCCAGGTGTAAGCCTTAAACGTGGAGGCGTTTACGATGCCAAAATAAAGGACCATCAGGAAGCTGATCCATGCTCCGGCGATGGCGCCGCCTTTGAAGGTTGTGGTTCCAAATTTGTGCAACAAAACAGCATAAAACAGGGCTTGTACAAGGCCGCCCACGATCCACCAGCCCGGGTTCATTTCGTTCAGACAAGCTGCGTTGTCCTGCATCCATTTTTCAGCCGTGCTGCCAAGAATGCCCATATAAATAACGACTGCAACAAGGGTTCCGGCGACAAGTCCGCCGAGGGTTCCGAGAATGATTTTCTTTTCCATTTTGAAAAAAAAATAAGTTGGTTAAAGAATGATGATTCGCTTTGAAAAAAGCACAGGGCAAAGGTGCAGGCAGGGGCACCCGAAAGCGTATCAAAATTGTCGCACGGTATTTAAAATTTGTCGTGTCTGAAGGGAATACAATGTTTTCAGGGCCTCTGGAACAGTAGAATGGTGGAAATGCTCAAACTTCGGCGGGCGTTGTCCCAAAATATTCCTTAAAGCACTTTGTGAAATAGGCAGGCGAGTTGAACCCGCAGAGGTAGGCAATTTCGGAAACAGTGGCCGCTTTTTTATCCAGCAGTTGTTTGGCCCGTTCCAAACGCATGTTGCGGATGACCTCGTTGGGTGAGTAGCCGGTCAGGGCGGTCAGTTTGCGGTGCAACTGGCTGCGGCTCATGCCGATTTGGTTGCCCAGCTCCACAACACTGAAGGTTTCATCATCGAGGTTGGCTTCAACGGCTGCCCTGATTTTTTGTAGAAAAACAGCATCCATGCTGTCAGCTTTAACTTCGGAAGGCGAAAAAATGATCAACGTTTTTCTGAAATGGTCCTGCAGGTTTTTTCGCTGCCCGATGAGGTTAGCTACGCGAATCTGTAGCTCCCGCGCGTCGAATGGTTTAGCTAAATAGTCATCAGCTCCGGTTTCAAGTCCCTTTAGCTTGTCTTCCTGTCCGGCCAGGGCAGTCAGCATGACCACAGGGATATGACTTGTTTTTTCATTGGTTTTCAATAATTTGCAAAAATCCATTCCGTCCATTTCGGGCATCATTACATCACTAATGACAAGATCCGGCGTCGTTTCAAACGCCAAATTCAAAGCCAGTTTGCCGTTTTCGGCTTCCAGGATTTTATATTCCCCGGCAAGGGTATCCACGATAAAAGCCCGTACATCCGGGTTGTCTTCAGCTATCAGCAATAGCGGTTTAACCGAAGAAGACCAGATTTCAGTGAACGGAGGCTGTTGAGTTCCGGACGGTGCAGCCAAAGCCGTTCCGGGTAATCCGGCGGTGACAGGGGCAACTATTGGCGTAACGGAAGTCTCCGGTACCGCCACAGTCAACTCGTCATCTTTGAAAAAAGCGCTGCCGACAGCAAGGGTTACGGTAAACGTCGTCCCTTCCCCTTCCCGGCTCTCAACCTCCACATTGCCGCCGTGCAGTTCGGCCAATTCCCGGACTAAGGCGAGGCCAATGCCACTCCCGGCCTGAACCTCTGATAAAGCGCTTTTGGTAAACCGTTCAAACAAGTGGGGCAACTGATCGGCAGAAATGCCGATCCCGGTATCGGAAACTTTAATGACGGTGGACGGTGGACGGTGGACGGTGGACGGTAGATGGTGGACGGTAGACGGGAGATGGTTGACGGTGGACGGCGCGCTCCCGTCCACCGTCAACCGTCCACCGTCTACCATTACTTCCACCCTCCCTCCTTCGCGCGTAAACTTAAACGCA
Source organism: Saprospiraceae bacterium (assembly GCA_013361075.1). Taxonomy (GTDB): domain Bacteria; phylum Bacteroidota; class Bacteroidia; order Chitinophagales; family Saprospiraceae; genus JABWAJ01. The sequence goes on from JABWAJ010000342.1 coordinate 2,564, forward strand.
TTGGAAACCAGGTTGGTCACTATTTTTCCCACCTTGTCGTGGTCAAAAAAACAAACGAGCGGTTTTTCGGGCGTAATAATTTGAAAATCAATTTGCTGCCGGATGGCAAGGCTTTCAAAAGCCCCGGCCAGCGCGCTTACAAACCGGCTCAGGTCGCCTTCTGAGGCCTGCAGTTTTAGTTTGCCGCTTTCTAATTTGGACAAATCCAGGAGCTGGTTCACCAAATCGAGCAGTCGTTTGCCATTGCGGTGGATGATGCGGTAGTATTTTTGAACATCTCCTTTAAACGTACCGTTCATCATCTGTTCTACCGGGCTGATGATCAGGGTAAGTGGCGTGCGGAATTCATGGCTCACATTGGCGAAAAAAGTAGATTTCAGGGCATCCATTTCCCGGAGTTTTTCCGCTTCAGCGTGTTCGAGTTGAGCCAGCAACTCCGCTTCTTTCTGCTTGATTTTTTGTTTGTTACGAAAATATTGAAACAAGCTGAGCAAGGCCAAAACCAAGCCAATGGCGCCAAACAACAAGTAGTTTTGCAATTGCCTGGCCTCTGCAAGCTGCCGTTCTTTTTTTTCAGTTTCGTATTTGATTTCCAATTCTTCGGTAGCCCGGCTAAGGCTTTGCTGGTTGAGTCTTTTATCGGTTTCTTCCAGTTTTCGCTGGGCTTCGAGCGCTGCCTTGTAATCCCCCTGCGATTCATACATATCCGTTAATCCAAGGTAAATACTGGCCTCGCCTTCCAGGTTTCCGCAAGCTTTACAAACGGGCCTTGCCTTATCATACCAGATTTTTGCATCGTCCCATCGGAGCATTTTCCGGTAAGCATGACCAATATTGAGCAGGGTAAAACACAACGCAAAATGATTGTTATTAGCAACACTATCAGTAACAGCAGCCTCTTTGTATAGTAAAATTGCGCTGTCTAATTTTCCTTCAATATGATAGGCAACCCCCAAGTTATTCAACACTGCTCCTTTCAAGTCCAGATAACCGAATTTCAGGGCAATATCCATTGCCTTTTTCAAATAAATCTGGGCCGTGTCGGTGCCGGAATAGAGGCCGGCCAGGGCGAGATAGTCTATGCCCAGTTCCTCCCAGAGTTGCATTTTTTCGTGCAGCCGGGTGGCTTCAAAAGCGCGTTTCAAGCCCAGTTCTTTTCTTTTTTGGACCTTGTTCAGGTTTGCCAAATTGAGCAATGCCTTTGCCCGTAAGGTGTCATCGGCTTCTTTTTCGGCTTTTTCCAGAACAGGAAGCAGGATGTTGCTTGCTTTTTCAAATTCCAATTTTCGGGTATAAGCAGCGCCAATGTTCAGGTCAATAAAGGGAACAAAAGAACGTTGGTTTTGCGCGCAGTAACTTTTGAAATCTTCACTGAACACCAAAGAGGAATCAACATGGTAATAGCGGTAGAAACGCTCCAGTTTCCGGTAGGCTTCTTTTTTCGTTTTAAAATCAGGTGCATTTGCATAGGCGTTGATAAGCGGCCTGGCAAGTTCGGGTTGCGCGGAAAGGCGTACCGGCAGGTTTAGTCCAATAAACGCAATAAAAAAAAGGAAAGCAGAACGCAGCATAGGCATTTGGTTTTGAGAGAGGTCGCGCTGCTATTTTTAATCTGCATGTAAAATACTGAAATTGAGGAACAAAAAACAAAAGATTGTTTAGATTTTTTAAACCAGGGAGCCGGTGCATTAAATTTCACCGCTTTGGTTTTCCGGCATTCGTCCGGCTCACCTGTATTTCAACTTTGGATTACTGTGCGGTCATCATTTTGCATTGGCGGAAAACGCCGTTGCTGTTTGATACTTGTAATTGGTAGGCATAGTTACCAACCGGGATCCCCAAGCCCTGGAGGTCAATATTTATGGCGTGCTCCCCTTCGCTAAGGTCATTTTGGACAACTTCTGCAACTTTTTTACCAGTAAGATCCCATAGGCTGATAACTACGTCGGAGGTATTAGTGAGTGAAAAAGGGATTGTTGTTCGGCCTTTGTGTGGATTTGGGTAGTTTTGTTTCAATTTGAACTGGCCTCCGGTTTCAGGTTCCAAGCTCCACAAACCAGTAGACAAAGCGTTTATAGCCACTTCCATAAAGCATTCATAGCTGCTGGTTGCTGAATTGTACGTCAATGTTGCTAATTGTACGGCATATCCATTGGAAAAAATATTGTCTGAAGCTAAACTTGTCGGGTCTGCTCCATAGGCAGAATAAGGCGTATTGGCTGCATAAAGGGCATTTTTTTCAGCCACCGGGAAGGTCAACTGAGAAGTTGCCTGCAAAACGGAACTAAGAAAAATTTGAAAATGCATGTGCGTTACCCGCCCGCTGTACCAACCCGGAAAAATGGTGGTAAAAGCGACCTCCCCGTTAGCATCCGTCATCTGAATGCCGCGCAACCAGGTTTGTCCTGCATAATTGATGCTGCCGTTCTGACCGCTCGTCGTATACCCGGAGTAATAACCATAGGCGTTACAATGCCATAAATCCACCCTTGCGTTTTGAATTGGTTCACAATCATTTGTACTGATGATCTTGAGGGTCACTTTAGTCAGCGCTCCAGCCTGTGATTCCCGAATATCCTGCCGGAACATCGCGGCATTGTTGCTCAGATCAAGTGGATAAGGCCCCGTGGTTTCGCTTGGAATCAAAGTGCAGCTTCCTCCAGTGGCGATTTTTAAATTTTTAGCCCGCGCCAGGCTTTTTTCCATGGGCATTGCAAGCCCCAATCCTGCTATACCAAGCCCTCTCAAAAAATCTTTCCGGTTCATTTTCCTTCATTTTAAGGTGAATTAAATTGATCACCATTCAAAATTGAAGGAATGGCTGTCGACTTGAAAACTATTGCGGTAAAGAATTGAAATATTGCGGTTACTGCCCAAAACGGGCGAAAAACTCTTTTTCATAGCTGCTGCCGATGGGAATTTCGCGCCCTGCAATGGTTACAATTTTATTGCGAATGCTGTCAATCCCGCTGATCGGGATGATGAAGGAGCGATGAATGCGCATAAAATCGCCTGCGGGCAGTTTTTCGAGAATAGCTTTCATCGTCATCCGCACCACCAATGGCTTTGAAGCCTGAAGGTGTATTTTAAGGTAATCATCCAGGCCTTCAAGGTAAAGTATGTCCGCTATATTAACTTTGATAAGGCTGTAATCGGCGCGCAAAAAAAGAGATTGCGGCTCGCCTGGCTTTTGCAGTTGCCGCGTGTAAGCATAATAGTCGCCTGCTTTGGTGACTGCCTGCCGAAACCGCTCAAAAGTAAAAGGTTTCAGCAAATAATCAACCGCGCTCAGCTCAAACCCCTCTACTGCGTATTCCCGATGCGCAGTTGTAAAAATGACCATGATCTCCTGATCGAGCGATTTGTAAAAATCCAGCCCCGATAGCGAGGGCATTTGAATATCAAGAAACAGCAGGTCTGTCGGAAACCGGCGCAGGTATTTCTGCGCCTTGTTGGGTTGGGTAAAGGTTTTTTGCAACAATACCCCTTCAGTTTTACTGCAAAAATGCTCAATGATTTTGAGCGAAGGCGGCTCGTCGTCCAATGCAATGGCGTGCATCATTTCAATTCCATTTTAAGCGATACTGTAAACCGGGCCGCATCCTCCTGAATGCGCAATTCGTGTTTGCCGGAGTAAAGCAATTCCAGCCTGCTTCTGGCATTGGCGATGCCCAATCCGCTGCGTTCTAAATCGCTGATCCGGGTTGTGACTTTATTATTGGTTACTTCC
>JABWAJ010000343.1 GCA_013361075.1 Saprospiraceae bacterium
TATTGCATTGATTTTCATTTCATTGGCAAATATTTTTCCTTTTTCTACTCATCTGTCTGAATCAGAATTTTCAGGATTTCAGAATTCACAGAATCGTGCGCCATCCTGAAAATCCTATAATCCTGAAAATTCTGATTCAGACTATTTTATTGCTTGATAATTTTTCCCCTGCCAAACCACACGCTCGCACGATGGCTCCGCCTCGCGTGTCCTATTCTTGCGGGCTTCACCCAATTTTGGGGTCTGCTGGCTAAAGCCAGCGACCACGGGGCAGACGCGCCTGCCTGAATCTACAAAAAAAGAGGAATCTCCCTGTCACAGGAAATCCCTCTTCGCGCCGAAGCGCATGTATTTTGCTAAAAATTATGCTCTTGTAATCAACACCACGGGTTGTGTAAACACCTGCTTGCCCTGGCGAACCGTCAGCGTCATGGTTCCCGGAACCGATCCGGTCAGGTCAATCTGGCGGTCGTAGTAGCCGTCAAAATTGTTCAGGTTGTCCTGGAAAATGATCTTGCCCGTTATATCGGCGATTTGCACCACGGTAGGTACAGCATCAGCCTGGAAGCGCATTGTGATGACGCCGGTAGTCGGGTTAGGGAAGGCCTGGAAGACTTCCAGATTCAGTTTCGGCATTTCTGTATTGACAACAGGAGCGTCAATGGCAGCAGGCGGTTCTTCTGCAACAACCAGTTCCTGTGGCACTTCCTCTGCAATAACTTCCGGTTTGGAGTCGGTTGGGCAAGCTTTGAAGCGGGCGTCAATGTCAATCGTAGCGCCGTTGCGCAGGATCGTCAGGGTGAATTCCTGACCTGGCTTGTGCTTATTGCGTTCCACCAGCAATTCGTTGTGGGTATTGACCGGAACGCCGTCCATTTCGAGGATGATGTCGCCGCGCTGAACGCCGGAAATTTCGGCAGGTGTGCCACTGATGATGCCATTTACGTCAACGCCGTTGCCGTTGCTGTTGGTGCTGGTGTACACCCCGATGAATACCTGGCAGGGATCGCGTTCAACGCGTCCGCCGGACCAGCTCCAGTCAGTAGATTCGCCAAGCACAACTACAGCCTTGCGGCTTTCTCCGTTGTGCAGGTAGGTTACTTCCACCTGTTCACCCGGTTTGCGGTTGTTGAGAATGCCGCGGATGCTGCCCATGGCCACAGTAGATTTACCGTCAATCGTCTGAATGATGTCCCCTTCTGCAATACCGGCGGCAGCTGCGCCGCTGTTGCTCGTCAATCCCGTGATGACCACGCCTTTTTCGTTGGGTTCCCCTTCTGCATAAACACCAAGGATGGCGCGTTTGCTCATGTTGCCACCTTCCGAAGTCCAGGTGCTTTGTTTCCACTGGCCACCGCGGATAAAAAATTCTTCTTTGGCTAAATTTTCCATTTGTTCGCCCGTATGGCGCTCAATCATCTTGAATAGTTGGGTCGTTTCCCCATTCATGCGGATATTGCATTCTTTTTTATCGGAAGAGCGGTCAATGATGATCACCTTGTCGGCAATGATGGTTTGGCCATCTTCGACGCCTTTGGTATCAATGGTAAATTGCTGTCCTTCCAGATCAGACTCCATGCTTTTAACATAAGCGTCAGCTTGTTCGCCATCTACAACCCGGGTGACCGTAGTGGTGACGCCGTCTTCGTTTTTAATTTTTGCGATGACCACAACTTTGGAGGAAGTCTGCTCCTGTGCCATCACAGTGGTGGTGCTTATCAGGAACAGGACAGCGAGTAGTCCGGTATAAAATTTCATAGCAAAAAAGGTTTTGATGAAAAAATATGGCTTCAAAAGCGAGTATATCATTTCATCCCCTGAAAATATATACTCGCTGTAATGAACGAAAGGACATATTTTAATTTTAAGCGTTGCACCTTCGCCAATTTTTCTCTCAAAACACTTTCAAAAAAGGAAATCAGGCGTGCACAGCATGGGTTTCGCGGGGCAATGCCAGCGGAATTTCCAGCAAACCGAGGTACCTTTTGATGACGATGCGTTCGTCAAACTCCCGAATCATCTTGATGCGCGCATTTTTTCCCATAATGAGCCGATCTACTTTATCCAGGTTGATGAACTGCTCCATTTTGGTACTCAGGTCCTGTACATCGCAGATATTGCACAAAAAACCGGTGCGCCCGTTGTCAACTACTTCGCGGCAGCCGGGTTGGTCGGTGGTGATGATGGGCGTTTCCATACTTGCAGCTTCCATCAGCATTCTGGACAGGCCTTCGCGGTAAAAAGACGGCAAAACCAGGCAATCGGCTTTGGCCAGATAGGGGCGTACATCCAGCGTTTCTCCAAGGTATTCCACCAAACCTTCGCGTACCCACTCCTGCAGGGTAACAATCGGAATAGAGTGGATGCCTTCCGGGTCAATCATGCCCAGAATCCTGAACCGGGTTTCGGGATAGCGGCTGCGGATCAGGCGGGCTGCCTCCACAAATTCAAAAATGCCCTTGTCAGCAATTAACCTGCCTGAAAACAGGAAAGAGGGGTAAGTGCGGAGCTTTTTGTCGGATAATGGGGCATAAAAATGCGTATCCACGCCTTCCCCTGGAAGGAGTTCAATTTTTTCAGGCGTTACGATTTTCATCCGCAGCAGGTCGTCACGATCCTGGCAATTGAGGACAAATACTTTTTGGTGCAGTCGGAGGGTAAAGCGGTACAACCCCAGTCCGGCCCACGAAACCAGCCGGTTGCGTTTGTTCATTACATGCCCCAGGCCAGTCACAACAGCATAGGATAAAACGCCGCACCAGCGTGCGGCCAATCCGCCAAAAATATTGGGTTTGATGGTGTAATGGATCACTACATCAGGGCGGTAACGCCGGTAGATCGACGCCAGTTGCCAAAGTAGCCAGAGGTCGGCAAAAGGGTTATTTCCGTAAAAATTGACCTGTATGGGCTCAAATTGGATGCCCATTCGCGTCAGCTTTTTCACAAAAGGATCGGGAGCTGCTGCCACAACAACGTGAAACCCCATATCCCTGAATTTTTTCAACAGCCCCAGTCGGAACTGGTACACCCACCGGGCATAGTTGCCGGTGATGACAATGGTTTGAATGTTTTTTCGCACTTAATGCAGTTTTGGGTTAACTATTTTCTCATAGTATCTGCAAATCTTGTTTCCTGTGACGCAAGACCGGTGCGGTCGTTGCAAAAAGCAGCTTCGATTAGCAAAAGTTTTTTCTTCAAACGAATCCTTTTCCCACAACGTATGCAGGATGAATACATACGCATGGCGATATCGCCGGGGATTGGCAAATCAATGTTTTTTGCAAAAGAGGGAAAATGTCCTAATTACAGAAAGTCCGACTCGCCTTGTTGCTGAAGCGCCTGGGTAACTTTCTTAATGTCCTGTTCCTGCGATTTCGGGTAGATCAGCAGCACGTCGCCTTCGTCTACAACGATAAAATCTTCGAGTCCGCGCAAAACAGCCAGTTTGCCTTCCGGCAAATGAACCAGACAGTTGTGCGTGTCATAAGTCATGGCACGTCCGCCGACGACAGCGTTTCCGTCATCATCTTTAGCCAGTTCGCTGTGCAACGAAGCCCAGGTTCCCAAATCAGACCATCCGAAATCAGAAGGAATCGTAAATACATTGTCCGCTTTTTCCATAATCGCATAGTCTATGGAAATATCGGGTGTGGCGGGGTAGCGCCGGTTGATAAATACTTGTTCTGTGGAGGTATTGTAGCAGTTGATGTCTTCTGAAAGTATCTGGTAAATCTCTGAGGCGTGTTTTTGAAAGGCAGCCAGTATGGTAGTGGCACGCCATACGAAAATACCGGCATTCCAGAGATAGTCGCCACTTGCAACAAACGCCTGCGCCTGTGCCAGTGGGGGTTTTTCTGTAAACCGCAATACGCGGTGCACCTCATTTTGAACTTCCCGGTGTTCGTAGTGGATGTAGCCGTAGCCGGTATCCGGACGGGAAGGCTTTATGCCAAGCGTCAGGAGGGCATCCTGAGAGGCCGAAAAGGCAAGGGCATCCGACAAAGTTTGAACAAAAGCCGCTTCGTTCAGGATAATGTGGTCGGATGGAGCAATGACGAGATTGGCACCAGGATCAAGACCGTGTATTTTAAGGGCGGCGTAAGCCACGCATGGCCCTGTATTGTTGCGCGATGGTTCACAAAGGACCTGGTTGTCTGTCAGCTCGGGTAATTGTTCTTGTACGAGATCTTTGTAAATGGCATTGGTCACCACAAAAACATGTTCTGCCGGGCATAGTTTCAGGAAACGCTCAAAGGTAAGACGCAGAAGGGAACGACCAGTTCCGAGGATGTCCAGAAATTGCTTGGGACGGGCAGTCCGGCTGGCTGGCCAGAATCGGCTGCCAACGCCTCCGGCCATAATGACGACATATGTGTGATTGGTCAAAGCTTTCGGGTTTAAACTTCAAATGTTCATGGATGTTGTTGCAAACTGGCCGGGGTCATATTCCCCGGCCAGCCTGGGCGCAATTTACTGGAATTAATTTGTTCGGAATATCTGTGAGCGAACAAAATTTATTGCAGTAGTTTTCTCATGCAATAAAAAGCAGCATTTCAATGCCCAATGACCACCAAAGTCTGCCTCATCGGATGAGAGCCATTGTCTATCTGTACGTAGTAAATGCCACTTGATAACCCGTCAAGTACCAATTCCCAACGGTTTTCACCCGATTCAATGTTCAGGTTCTGGTTTTTGACCACCCGGCCCTCAGCATCGAATATTGAAATTTTCCCATTCCCATTGTCAATACTCACATACCGGCAAATTACATAACCAGTCGCCGCCGGATTGGGAAACAGACTAAAATCCGGGTTTGAAGACTCCTGGCGAAACGCCGGCGTAAAATTTTCAGCATCAACATCCGATAAAGGGCCATGCTGCAGGGCATGTGCCTGCTCTGTTAGTGCGTTCCCCGGTGCCAACGCCAGGTTTCCTCCGTTGTTGCTGATGAAAACGGTATAGTCTTCCACTTCCCCGTAAGCGAAAACTCCACAAGCATTGGCAGGAGAGCCGTATTTCATGGCAATGCGCATCCGGGTAACCCCCGGTGTTGCACCGGCAGGAATCTGAATACTTCCGCTTACGGGTTGGTTGGTTAACCCGGGCTGAAACAACAATTCTCCGGCATCCAGAAAATCGCCGTCATGGTTTAAATCCAGCCAAATGCGCCAACTCTCATTGAAAGGGTTGTTTTGAAACAGGGGGGTCAGCAGAAGCGGGTAGGTTGTGCCAATTGACAGGGGAATAGGCACGGAGGCTGTAAAATTCCCATACCCCCCGTTATTGCCGCTAATATTGAGATAATCACCGATTTGAACGCTGTAAATCCACTCGAAATTGGTATTGCTTCCCCTGGCAATGCAATAAGAAAGGCCTGGAGTTTCACCGAGTATAACCGAGGCAGATGTAGCTCCGATACATCCATGCGAATCGGTTACAATGACCGTATATGTGCCAGGGGACAAGCCATTCAGGTTTTGTGTGGTAGCACCGTTCGACCACATATAGCTGTAGGGGGCTGTGCCGCCATTTACCTCCAGAAAGATACTCCCGTTGGCTCCATTGGTAGCGGGAGTAGCCAAAGCAACAGGTACTAACGGTTGGGGCTGGGCTACCCCCGCGCTTTGTTGAACGGAACAACCATTGGCGTCGGTAACCGTCAAACTGTAGGCACCAGCGGCTAAATGGTTGACCCAACCCATAGCACTGCCCGTACTCCATGCATAACTATAGGGAAGCGCCCCACCGGAAACCGTCGTAAAAATGGCCCCGTCGTTCCCACTATGACAACTGACCCCCTCCGGGAACAGTTCCAGATGAAGTGGGGGAGACTGGAGTACCGTAGCCGAACCAATTGCATGGCAACCATTGCCATCCGTGACGGTAACCGCATAAACACCGGCTGAAAGCCCGGCTAATGCGGGCGTTGTCGCCCCGTTGCTCCACAGGTAAGTATACGGAGGAGCCCCCCCGCTCAACGTCCCTGTTATGGCACCATTCGGCTCATTGGTACTGCAGTTGGTGGCTGTACTGGAAAGCGACACCAAAAATGGCACCGAGGGTTCCGAAATGACAACCGATAGCTGCACTTCGCTAACCCCATCCGATACCACAACAGTATAAGTCCCGGAAGAAAGATTAGAAATGGTAGCCCCGGAGGTTCCTGTATTCCAGGTGTAGGTATAATTTCCGGTACCACCGGCGGCCTGCACGCTGATCCAGCCGTCGGTACCGCCTTTGCAGCGAACCGGTTGCAATTCGGCCAACTGCACACTTAAAG
>JABWAJ010000344.1 GCA_013361075.1 Saprospiraceae bacterium
GGCATTAAAAACGGAAAAGATGCCGAGCACGTGGCTGACATTGTATACGGGCACTCCATCGAGCAAAATCAGATTTTGATCTGGGCTGCCGCCACGGACGTAGAGCCCGTTCTGCCCCTCGCCCCCGCTTTGAACCCCGGGCATCAGTTGTAAAACCTTTAGCACATCTACTTCGCCGAGCAGGGCGGGTATCCGTTTGATTTGTTCAACCGGGATATCCATCTTGCTCATCTGGGTGCGTTCTTCGATGCGTTCGATGCGCTCAGCTGTAACCTCCACCGTTTCAAGTGCGACAGAAGAAAGGAGCGCGATGTTGAAGGTCTGGTTGCGGTTGAGCGGCATCCGCACCTGTTGGCTTTGATAGCCGATGTAGCTAAAAACAAGGTCAACAGAGTCGGAAGAAGCCGTCAGGGTAAGGCTGTAAAATCCGTAGGTGTTGGTCACAGCGCCGGTGCCGGTTTGGACTTCGTAAACGTTGGCGGAAATGAGTTTTTCACCGCTTTCTGCATCTTCGATGTAGCCGCTGATGGTGATTTTTTGTGCAGAGAGCAAACAGGGGAATAAATAGAGTAGGGCAAAAAAAGGGCTTATTCTCCTCATACAGAATTGGGTTTTAGGTGTTTAGTAAGATAAGACAGAATATGATTCGTGTGCGAATCCGGGCACAGCCGTCCGGTTCACCAATATAATTTTACCTTTTCGCCTTTATAAACAGCAATCTATACGTTGAAGTAATTACGGTTAGGTGCAATGAACAACACTTTACCAAGGAGATGACTGAATTGTGTCTGTTTTTTAGTATTCAAAAGCAAACTGCACTTGATGCGATATTATTGTTTCAATGAGTCTAACTTATCCCGGAAATAGCACGAGCCATCCAAAAATTCTGGATGGCTCGTGCTTTGATTCATTCAGGAGATATGCCCTGAAATTATTGCAACTTAAAATTGTACGTGATTGTCCCGCATTGCTTATCTGGCCCGCCGGGCGTAAATTTCCATCTTCTGGCGTTCGCTTCTGCAACACTGACCAATTGGCTGTCGGTAGTGGAAGACCCGCGTTGGGTATATTTTGCGCTGGTGACATTGCCGTCGCCATCTACGCAAACTTCCAGAACCACGGTACCTTGTTTTTGAGAATTATCGGTAACTTTAGGAGAACTCGATACCCCACGGCTGCCAAGCCCGCCTCCAACTTTACCTGATCCGGTACTGATGCCTGTCAAAATATCGGAGTTAGGATCGCCTCCAGGGTCGCCCTGATTGCCAGGTTTTCCGGTGTTGCCTTTGCCTTTGCCATTGCCGAAAAGGCCGCCAATCTGGTCTTTCGTTTTTTGGGCATCAGCTTTGCGCCTGGCTTCTGCTTCAGCTTCTGCCTTCTTTTTGGCATCAGCTTCTGCTTTTTTGCGGGCTTCCTCCCGTTCTACACGTTCCTGCTCTTCCTGGGCCTTTTTTTCCTGTTCCTTTTTGCGCCTTAGCGCTATGGCTTCAGGGTCTTCCGTTTTGATGACCTCTTTTTCTTTAACTGGTTCCGGTTTGGTTTCTTCCCGTGGCGTTTCCGGTTGTGGTTCCGGCTGTACTTCTTCTTCAGGAATGGTTTCTTCCTCCTCTTCAGCGGTTTCTGCAGGTCCGGCATTTTCATCGCCCTGCCCTACGTCCGGCAAACCAAGATTTACCAATATCCCCTCCTGACCGGGAGGTGGAATCTGATAGGACATAAAGGGCAGCATCGCCAGAACGATCAGGATAAAATGAAAAACAAAGGTGGCTATCAGGCTGCGTTCTTTATCTTTTTGCTGCTTTTGATGGCTGATGAAATCGTCCATATCGTTGAAAATTGAATGGTTATGACCGTATTAACGCGGGTGTTTCTCAAGAAGATACCCGTTGTAAACGGTTTAGTATTTCTTTAACGCAAAAGACACTATTCCTTAAAATCAGTTGCCAGAATGCCATTGATATTGTTGCGCATGGCTACATCCATTACCGCAACCACATGTTCGGTTGGCGTTCCCGATTCGGGGGAAATCGTGATGTCCAACTTACCGCCTTTACGGCCTGCTTTGCGGCGGAGTTCACCCTCCAGCGCACCGATATCAATGCGTTTACCGTTTAAGAAAAACCGGCCGCTTTGATCAATTTTGACATCGTCAATGTTGGATGGCGTAACTACCTTGCTCCGCGAAGACCCCGGCAGCTTAAGGTTGAGCGCGTTGGGGGCAACCACGGTAGAAGTCAGCATGAAAAAGATCAACAACAGAAAAATAATGTCCGTCAAAGACGACATGTTGAATTCTGAAGATACTTTGGTTCGCTTTTTTAGACCCATGGCCAGGTGTATTTTTACTCAAATTGGGTGCATCCACTACACCAATTCAATCATTTATCGAATTAAGTATTATTCGGTTGGGTTGCAATGATGGCGCGTATTTTCAGCTTTGCGCCAATTTTCATTACGCGAACCACTTCGTCAAACGGCGTGCCTACTTCGGCCACAATGGTAATGACCTGCTCTTCCGGATTTGAAAACTTCGCTTTCATCTTGCGCACTTCCTGGCTGAGTAAGCCCTCCAGGGCAGATTTTGTCGTTTCTGTATTGTTCAGGGTAATGCGGCCATTGGCTTCCAGCGAAACGACAACCTTCGTTGCCGCCACCGTTTGCGAATCTGCTTTCGGCAGTTCAAAGGGCTGCACCTGAACCATATTGGACGTTAGCATGAAAAAGATCAGCAACAGAAAGATGATGTCCGTCAGTGAGGACATGTTGAATTCTGAAACGACCTTTGTCCTTTTTTTTAAACCCATGTCTGTAGCGTCAAGGTTAAAGTAGAAAGTAAAAGGTAGAACGTAAAAGGTAGAAAGTAGGAAGATAGGATAGGGAATATCATCAGGTTAACGAAGTTTCTGCCTGATCCTTTAACCTCTCTACTTTAATCTTTTACATCTAGCCTGCCGGTTCCTGAAGCAGGTCCATAAACTCCATGGTGGAGCGTTCCATTTTAAAAACGACTTTTTCCATGTTGGCTACCAGCAGGTTATAACCAGCCAACGCAAAAATCCCCACAAACAAACCAAAAGCTGTGGTGATCAGGGCCTGGTAAATACCGCCTGCAAGTACCGAAGGGGTAACACTCTGTTCTGTGGCCATCTTAAAAAAGGCCTGGATCATACCGGTTACAGTTCCCAAGAAGCCGATCATCGGTGCAGCGCCGGAAATACTGGCTAAGGTAGAAAGGTTCTTCTCCAATTTGAATACCTCCAGGTTTCCTACGTTTTCGATGGCTGCGTCAATATCGCGCAATGGTTTGCCAATGCGTTGCAATCCCTTTTCTACCATGCGGGCGATGGGAGAATCTGTTGTATTGCAAAGGGCACGCGCGCCCTGGATATTACCGGATTGCACGTTGACACGGATGTTGTTCATGAAGTTGTCATCAATCTGTCCTGCTCTTTTGATGGCCCGGTAGCGTTCTACAAAGATGTAAAGGCCCATGATTGAAAGAATCAGCGTGACGAGTACGTTCAGGATACCAAGTGTACCGCTTGAAAGGATGATGTCAAAAATGCTTTGCGCGCTGATTTCGCGCTCGATGTCTGTTGTAGCGTCCTGAAACAGCAGCAATACGTTTTGCAACATGGATGGCTTGATTTTAGGTAATGTGTTTAGTTGAACAAAGCGCATAACGCCCCGCAGGTTGAAAAAATTATTCCCTGTCAGGGTGTAAGACTTTAGGCGGCGCTAAAATAATAATTTTCGCAAAGATGTTCAGGGTATAGTTGGGCATTTGCTCGGAATACTTATTTTTGCCTCAGTTAGCGAATTTTCGCTAAAACGATTGCCTAATAATAACGAAACATCTCAATGAGCAGAAGAATCAGAAAAGCTGCCGTGCTGGGCTCCGGTGTCATGGGCTCCGGAATCGCCTGCCACTTCGCCAATATAGGCCTGGAAGTATTGATGCTCGACATCGTACCCTTCGATTTGAAAGAAGAAGAAAAAAATAATACAGCGGCCCGCAATCGCATTGCTGCCTCCTCGCTGGATACAGCCATCAAAGGAAAACCGGCTGCTTTGTACGACAAAAAATTTGCTTCCCGCATTGCTATTGGCAACTTTGAAGACGACTTTTCTAAAATTGCTGATTGCGACTGGATCATCGAAGTTGTGGTGGAACGCCTCGACATCAAAAAACAGATCCTGGAAAAAGTTGACCGCTTTCGCAAACCAGGGTCTTTGGTCACTTCCAACACATCAGGTATTCCCATCCACCTGATGCTGGAAGGCCGAAGTGGCGATTTTCGCAAAAACTTCTGCGGCACCCATTTTTTCAACCCGCCGCGTTACCTGCGCTTGTTTGAGGTCATCCCCACGGAGGAAACCGATCCTCAGGTAATTGACTTTTTTATGCACTACGGCGATGTTTATCTGGGCAAACAAACGGTTTTGTGCAAAGACACCCCTGCATTCATCGGCAATCGGGTCGGCGTTTATGCCATGGCAAAAATTTACCAACTCACTACCCAACTGGGACTGCGCATTGAAGACGTGGACGCCCTGACTGGTCCGGCACTTGGGCGCCCTAAAACCGGCACCTTCCGCCTGGGGGATTTAGTCGGACACGATACGGCTGCAAAAGTAATTCAGGGCATTAAGGAAAACTGTCCCAACGATGAACAGGCCGGGGCATTTGAGGTGCCGAAATACCTGCAATTCCTGTTGGATAATAAATTTCTGGGCAACAAATCCGGCCAGGGTTTTTACAAAAAAACTGCTGAAAAAGACGAAAAAGGCCGCCCCCTTGTACTTGCCCTGAATCTGGAAACCCTGGAATATGAGGCTTCGCAGAAATCGGACCTGCCCAGTCTGAAAATGTCCAAACAAATAGATCAGTTGGACAAGCGCGTACAGGCATTTTTTGCCGCAGAAGACAAAGGCGGCGAACTGATCCGTCGTTCTTTGCTGGGGCTGTTTGCTTACGCCTCCAACCGGGTACCGGAAATTACCGATCACCTGTACAGCATTGACGATGCGATGCGCGCCGGGTACGCCTGGGAAATGGGGCCGTTTGAGTACTGGGATACAGTGGGCATCCAGCAGGGTATCGAACTGGCAGAGGCTCAGGGCGAAAAAATAGCTGATTGGGTCAGGGAAATGCTGGCCGCCGGCTACACTTCTTTTTACAAACGCGAAGGAGGCGTTCGTAAATTTTACGACATTCAAAGCAAAAACTACCGGCCAATTCCGGGGTCGGATACCTTCGTCATTCTGGATAATTACCGCGATCGCGCACCGGTGCATACCACCAGCGAAACCGTGCTGCACGACATTGGCGACGGGGTTTTGTGCCTCGAGTTCACCAGTGCGCACAATACCATTGGCGAAGGGGTGCTTCGCGGCATCAATGAAGCCATTCAGATTGCAGAAGAAGGAGACTGGAAAGGCCTCGTTATCGGCAACAACGCCACTAATTTTTCGGTTGGTGCCAACCTGATGATGATCGGTATGCTCGCTTATCAGCAGGAGTTTGACGAACTGAATTTTGCCGTGAATTTATTCCAGCAAACGACCATGCGCTGCCGCTATTCCAGCATTCCGGTTGTGGCGGCCACCCAGGGCTATGTATTTGGAGGAGGCTGTGAAACCCTCATGCACTGCGATGCAGCAGTTTGCGCAGCAGAGTCTTACATTGGACTGGTGGAAGTAGGCATCGGGGTGATCCCGGGTGGTGGCGGCACCAAAGAACTGGCACTGCGGGCTTCAGACGCCTTTTTTGACGGCGACATCATGATCCCGACCCTGATCGAAAGATTTAAGGCCATTGCACTGGCTTCTGTCAGTACTTCTGCCCACGAAGCTTATGGCCTCGGTCTGCTGCAACGCCACCGCGATACGGTTGTGGTGAACAAAGACCGCAACATTGCAGAAGCCAAACAAAAAGTGCTGGAACTGGCCGATAATTACGTACAACCCCGCAAACGCGACGACATCACCGTGCTGGGACGTGGCGGATTAGCAGCCCTCTACATCGCTGCTAATGAACTGAAACGCGGAAATTACGCCAGCGAACACGACATCAAAATTGCCCACAAAGTCGCCTGGGTGCTCTGCGGCGGCGACCTGACCGGGGTGCAAAAGGTTTCCGAACAATACCTCCTCGACGTAGAACGGGAAGCTTTTCTCAGCCTTTGCGGGGAACAAAAAACCCTGGAACGGATACAGTATATGTTGCAGAATAACAGGCCGTTGAGGAATTAGTAGAGGGTAGAGAG
>JABWAJ010000345.1 GCA_013361075.1 Saprospiraceae bacterium
GATCATGAATTGTTGAACCGCAACCCGGCTGCAATATTTTTGGCCATGCCATGCTGGCGTCCTGACCGGCCGGGCGCTTCCTATAATAATTCACCTACGGCTGTCTGGTTTGATGCCCCGGCTGATGCCTGGGATTATAAGGAAGGTTATTGGTCTATCTATAACTGTACACCGGGACTGTCGCTGACGCCAGGCATGGTTTTCAATATTTTTGTATTAACAGCGTAAATCGTTATTGTTAAATATGCAGCACCCAACCCACCTCCGCCACCTTCTCTCCTCCGCCCGCACCGCCGAGGCCCTGGAGCAACTCACGGCCTGGGCTGAAAGCCAGGGCGCGGCCTACCGCCAGGCCGCCCTGCTCTTGCAAGCCTCCTGGGCCAGCAACGAACAACAAACCAACAGCGGCCTAATCGCCAACGAAGAAGCCGAACTAATCCGAAACCGCATCAGCGCCGGCGCCTTGGGCTTGATAGACGAAATCGAAAGTGGCGCTTCGGCGCCTAAGGCCGTGCTGGAAGGACTGCAAAAGCAGTTTCTGAACGAGCAGGTCGCGGCGGTGATGCAGGAGGGCAATGCGACCGACCTGAGTGACAGCAATATTGAGGTACAGGACAGTAAGGATGTAGTGATCGGATCGGGCAATGTCATCACCAAAAAGAAGATTGCCGGATTGGCGCGCGGGCAGTTTTTTGCCCTGGTGCTGGGCATACTGGTGTTGATCATCGGGGGGTATTATGGCCTGGGGGCACTGCAGGGCGGGCAGGCATCCGCGTATAGCTCGCTGCTGGAAATCCAGAAAGAGTTGAAGCTGCGCGGCGATTTGGACGCGGAAGTAAACAAACGCTTAGAAGCCAACAAAGCGGATATAGACAAGTGGCTGGCAGAGGCCATGGCCGCCCTCAAAAATAAAGATTATGCTACTGCGGTACCGTATCTGGAAAAGGTGGCGGAGCAGGCGCCCCTGGCAACCGTTCGTCAAAATCTGGCTTATGCCTACGAGCAACTCGGTAATGCTGATAAAGCCAGGGAAAACCTGGAAGCTGCCAAAAAAATCAACCCTAATTTAGATACAAGCAAATCTTACGCGCAATTGAAAGGGAAGCGGATTAATCTGCTGGCACCAGAAAATGGGAGAATATTCGTAGGGGGCTCAAATGACCGCATGGAAAAATTAATTGATGGATTAGAAAGAGAGGAGTCCCTTAATACCGGTTCTGAATTAATAGTCGCTTTTAAAGACAATCGTGCTGCTTCTTTTGACCAATTGGCCATGCTGATTGTCGAAACAAGCGGATTTAATACCAATGAATTTGAACTATTTGCAGGAAACGATTCGCCTACCGGTAAATTTGAATCACTGGGAAAATTTACAACACAGAATTTGCTGCTTACCCAAAATCGTTATCAGGAATTTACCTTTCCTAAAGTCACCGCAAAATATTTCAAATACAAAATCTTGACCTCTCATGGCGGTTCCACCTATTACCCTCACGGTATGGAAATCCAACTCTGGGGCGAATTGCAATGAATTTAATACCCAAAATTCTGAAATATGAAATCTTCCGTCAAAAACCTGTTCGTTTGCATTGTTTTCCTTGCTCCCGCCGGGCTATTTGCCCAGTATGGCGATCAAATTAGTGGCTTAATGCCCGGGCTTGGAACTTCCCTGCAGGCTCAGGTTGACCTTTTTAGCTGTCGGATGCAGGTTGACGGAATAACCTGTTATCAGGATGCATCTGATGAAACCCGGTTTTATTACCTCCCGGATGGGTTTCAAGTAGCAAAATACAAAGACAGCACGGCGCAGGAAGAGTTGATCCGTTATATCGCAGATAAGGCTGAAAGGAACAAATATAGTTACGGTGCCGTCCATCAGGCTTTGGTTGATTTCACCCCATTGCCGGGTCGTCAATTAAATACATTAAAAGATAATCTGAAAAAAAGCACCCCAAAAGGAAGCTTTGCAGGGCTGGTTCCGGCAAGTGCCATCACCGGGAACGCGGATTATAGTTTGAGCAACTTTAGTCCAGCTTCCTCCTTAGAAACAACTTTTATTCCGCCCTCGAAAGCGATCGTGTCGCTCCATTTGGATTCCGCCTCGGCCAGAAGGCCTGTCCTGGATTCAACGTGGCAAAGGAATGAGCCGGTTTTACCTCAACTTCGATTGAGGTACCACTTTGAAGCAATGGCAAGTTTTACGGCCCGATTGCCCTGGGATTCCATTCAAACCAGTCTGCTAAAAGGAGAAGTCCTGTCGGCTGAAAAAATCAAATCCTGGCTGAGCGCAAAAATAGTGACCCTTAAAAATCTCAAAGGAGAGGCTTTGGCGCTTTATGAATGGGAATTGGACCCCATCGCTGATTTGCTGCAAAGTCGAATAAATCAAAGGCAGGATTATTTCCCGACGCTGGACGATGCCCGGCACTGGAAGCTTCAAATCCTCAATGCCCGCCTGTCGTTGCATTGTGAAGTAAAACCCACCACGGCGAACCCCTTGCAACCAAAGATTAAGCGGATTGCTCTGATGCAGGTAATCGTGCCTGCGCTTTTTCGTTATAGAGAAGTTTTTGGAACTATTGATAGACTACTTCTGGATATCCACGAAAGTTCTTTTGACCTTAACATCAACAGCAGAGTTCGATTAAAATTAAAAAAGCACCCTGGTTTTTTTGTATTTAATGAGGAATTCCTGTTGTCAAAGGTTGCTGTTTCTGGTTTAAGATTGCCTGCAATTACCTATCCTTTGTTTCAAGGCGATTACTCAATGGCGTATGAGCAACAAGCGATTTTTCAGTTCAAGGACGAAAAGTATCCCTGGATAAATAAAACGACATGGGTGAACCAGAATACCCTGATGTTTAACCTTTATTCTAACCGGAGAAGACATAGCGTTGATATAGAATATGAACCCAAACAAATGATTGAACTAGGTATTCAAGGAATAAAGCTTGATCTTTTATTGGTACAGGAAAAGCAAACGACGACCTTAAAAAAAGTGTTTTTTCTACCGGCAATGGAAAAACAAGAATTCTCCTTGCAAAACGTGCAGATTTTTTTGCCGGATGAAAATAAATATACCTACCACTACCGAACTACCTGGTATTTTCGATCAGGCCAGGTCGTTGAAGATCCTTTGAAGGAGACTGACCATAGTTATATTTACCTTGAACTCTCTAAGAATATAACTTCTGAAAAAGGACAAAAGAAGGAGTAATATTCGGTGCTCGTTAGGGAATTTTACCCACTTGCTAATTGCTTAAAATAGATGAAAGACCAATGGGTGTTGGAGAAAATTGTATTTTTTTACCCAATTCAGTGATTAAATAGTAATGATCTTTAGCTGAGAATTGAAAAATCGTTGGCGTTTTATGTTTGGTTTGAAAAATCTCTTCTCCTTGTTCATTCAGCACCGTATAATCGTAATTTCGTTGTAAAATCAGGTAGTTTCCTGCAGGGGAAAAACTACACGACGCAAAGACCGGAATGCTTTTGACCAATTTCCCGGAAAGGGTATAAATTTCCACCCTGCTGTCGTCGAAAGAGCAGGCAAATAAATTGCCTTTCGGGGAAAAACTTGCTGAAAGCAGGCTTTTCGGCGCGTGTTCCTGATAAAATACCCGTTGGCCATTCATTTTGTAAATGGCTATTTTTTCGCCCCCATTTGCTGATGCAAAAAGAAAGGCGCCGTTTTCAGAGAAAAAAAATTGGTCAGCATGATTGATGCCTGCCAAGTTTTTTACCGCTCCCTCCGAATGGAGTTCCAGTGTACCCTCCGCGTTTGAAACGGCGATGTTGCGACCATCCGGAGCTACATCTATGGCTTTGGCGTTGTTGACGCGCAGCAGCCGTTTGCCTTCTGTTGTCCAGATTTCCTGCCACCCGCCGTTAAGGGTGAAGTGGATTAAACTGCCGTTGCCGGACAGTTTGATGTTTAAAATTCCTTGTTGAGGGTATCCTGGATTTTTAATAATTGATAATTCATGATCCAGTACCTGTAACGTGCTATCAGCAAATCGCAGGAAAATTTTATCAGATAAACGCACAGGTAAAATCTCAGCAATCGGAACCGAAACAGGATATTCTGCGGTTTCCTCCGAGTTAAGATGAATCAGCTGTAGTGATTGGCTGCAAAGGACAAGCAGCGAACGGTCGTCGTGAAAAAATAGTGCTTTTCGGATGTAGGCGTTGAACGTCCGGTATTGCTCTAATTGGCCTTTTTTATTCCACACATTCAAAAAAGTCTGGCTGTAGGACAGGAAAAATTCGCCATTCGAAGAAAAGCATTGGTCGCTCAGGATGGGGGCTGGATCAAAATGGAGGATGGGATGCTGATTGAGTTTTTCCCCCTTCAGATCCCTGATATTTACGTGAAACGGCGATTCAAAAGTGATGAAAAATTGTGCATTAGGAGCAAACAGCGCCATGCCATCACTTTTCAGCGGTATTTCAGCGCCTATTTTTTTTTGAAAATGCCAAACACTGGTTTCTCCGGTGGTTGTTCCAATCCAAAGTATCCCTTTGTTTTTGGCCAGCGCCATAGCGCTAATCGGCGCGTCCCGGCGTATGGGGATGAGATGGATTGAATCCTCGGCAAAAGGTTTTACGCCATCTGATAGCCATACGCCTTCTGACCCGTCTGCATCATAACTCAATTTTGCCGTCAAGCCCGGGTGCGGTTTTGAAGCCTGACTACTGCTGTTCATCGCTTGCTGAATCAATAAGGTGTCCGCTAATTTAACCTCTTTACCATGAATATCCCACGAACGCACAGACCCTTTGGCATCCTCAGTGAGAATCAGCAAACCGGAATGGTTGAAAAAACAGGCATTGCTGGTTTCTTCATAAAACACAGGTTTTTCTTGATCCGAGGCATCAATAATCAGCGCTCCGGCGGCATTCCAAACCTTTCCCGTAAATCCGTTGTGATACAGCAAAAAATTATTATCGGGAGAAAACTCAAATTTGCTTTGGTCATTGTACCAAAGAATGGGCAGGTTAGCGATGGGTTCTCCTTTGTCATTCCATAGGACGGCTTTTTCGTCGGAGGTTACCGTAACGAATCTTTTCCCGTTCGGAGAAAACGCCAGGTCTGTGATGGTGCCACTCAAGCCGGTAATTTTCCGTATCAGAGCGCCTTCTATGGTCCAAATATGGACGGTGCTGTCTGTTGAAGCACTGATTGCCCATTCTTCCGTAGGGGGCATGTCTATTCGATAAACAGCAGCTTTGTGTGCTTGAGAAACCTGTCCAAGGAAATATCCGCCTGGCTTTTGAGTCTCCGCATAAGCCTGGAAAATGAGTTTTTCTACCTCTCCGGTGCGCTCAATTTTGAAGGCTTCTAACGCGTTTCGGAGTGCTTCGTTGTATCGCCGATTGTTCAACAGGCTGGATGCCAGGCTAGCCAAGGTGTTTTTTTGAATTTCTTTAGATTTTAGCGCAACTTCCCTGCCTTTTTGCTCCGCCAATAGTTTTTGCCGGTTCGCTTCTTTTTTGGCCCGTTCAGCTTCATCGCGTTGGCGTAAAGCCTCCTCTTTCTGGCGTTGGATGCCGTCAAATACCTTTTGAATTTCTGTATCAATCAGGTTCCCTTTATTGGGGTTGCATCGGCGGGCCGAGTTGAATTTTTTCAAGGCCTGCGGATAATTTCCCTGCTCAGAAAATTCTTTTCCTTCCTGAAAAAGTTGTTCAAAATTACAAGGAGCAGCTTGCTGCGTTTGACTCCACATGGTGGTGTAGCACGACCAAAAAATGAAAAACAAGAGGGAGGTATTTTTCATTGTCCCGCTGTTTTTTGACGTAAAGAATCAATGCGTAATTGCCAATCTTCTACATCCTGAAAATAGGCCTTTTGGATCGCTTGAGCCGAGTCTAAAGCAGACAAGGCAAAGTCATTGTCTCCCGATGCATGGTAGGTTTCTGCGTCAAGTAAGTAGCGGCGGAGTTCTTCTTTTTTATACAAACGCAGGTTATTGATCGCTTCATTTTTGGCTTGCTCCGCCTGCCGTTTTTGTTGCTGGGCCTGTCCGTTTAACATAACCGCTATGATGCCGGCACCAATAGCGATGATGGCGATGGCGGATACAAACAGGGTAAACCATCTGCGCCGGCTTTGTTGCCGTTGCTGGTATTGGTGGCTTTCATCGACGTATGATTTCCAGTGCTGTTGGTAAATTGGGGAACGTGCTGAAACGATTTATAGAGACGAAGCTGGCCGAAGCCCAGACTTTTCTGCACGCACAACATGCTCCGGAGG
>JABWAJ010000346.1 GCA_013361075.1 Saprospiraceae bacterium
ATAATCTGATAACAAATTAGGGTCGTTTATCAAAAACCGCGAAAAGCTTATATGGAGTTGATCTAACAGATTAAACGGATCACGCCCCATAAAAAGAGCCTCCACTGGGCTCGTACTGCCAACCCATTTGTTCTCTCTGCGGCTTTGAAGCCCAATAATAGCATCGCTTTGCAACCTCAGGCTGGCATCGTGCGTATTGAAAATATTCTTCTGGAGATAAGCATTATCACAATTGTTACCCTTGAAATCAAAGCCAATTTTGGTTAGGTGGGCGGTATTGCAGAATAATTGGCAATCAGGGGATTCGATGAACTGTGTTGCAAAGGCAGGATGAACGCTAAAGTTTCCGGCTCCACGGAAGTAATTATCCCAGACCCAGGTAGTCGCATTATTGCCATAGACCCCCCAATATGTGTTTGAAGTACCGCTGAAATTATCGTAAAAATCATTGTCTATAATAGCGGTGCCATCCTGATTATTCACCCAAACGCCTCTGTAATTGAAATTAAAAGTTCCGGTTTTGCTTTCATTAAAAAAACGGTTTTCCTTAACCAGGGTAGTCTGTGTTCCCGGAACAAATGTACGAAGAGATACAGCAGTTCGCGAAAATCCAGACGCTCCAAGATAAGGGTCATTATCAATAAAGTCGTTGCCCGATATAACCAGTTTGCTGAGGGTTGTGATGTTATTTGTAATAATGGTTTCTTCCCTGACTATGTCAAACCGATTATTCTCGATACCAATTGAATATGGATCTGTAGTGCCATTAAGATAAATCCCGAATAGCAAATCAGTGAAATAAGACTCGCTAATTTGCATATTCCCCAGACCTTCAATACCAACCTGGCAAGTTTCAAAAGTAGGCGTGGTGGTCAAGTTTTTTCCCAGACCCGTAAAATGAAGCGTACTTGAAGCGCTTCCAGGAGATATGAAATAGACACCACGGCCTTCATTGACATTTGGGACACCGATATTTATAAATTGGTTGTTTAATGCCGTAATGTTAGAATTGGTGCCATCAATTCCTGTTGGGATTGGCGGGTTAAGGCCTCCTCCGGAAATCGAAGGCGTAAAGTCTCTAAATATATTCCGATGCGAAAGAGACGTCCCGAATCCAATCTGAACGTGGCTTACATTGATCATAACGATCCCATAATATGGGGTTGTCACTGTCCCAATTGGTGAGCCTCCTGAAGTTATTGTATATGGTTCAAGCAATGCCTTGGCGCCGGAGAAAAGATTACAATAAACCAGGAAATTTGCAAAACTGACCGAGTTTGGCCCCGAACCCAGGTTACTGGCTTTGATGGCCGTATAATTGCCATCATAAGTAGAATTGATAGAGACCAACCAGGCGTTCGGCAGTAAATCTATGGCTGCTACGGCATCTTCGATTCTGGAGCCGGAAAGGACAGCTAAAATCCCTCCGCCTTGCACCGCAATAGATTCCCATAACTTCTCACATCCGTGTACATAAGTGCGTTCTAAAGTAAGATCAGCCGATGACAGGACATTGAATCCGCTTCCGTTCGTCGAAAATATAATTTCCGAGCCAGCTGCAAAAACATAAGGAGCTACGTCAACATTGACCTTCCCACATATATACAGAAATTGAGGGGTAGTAGCGCTTAACGCAACAGTCTCCAAAAGCCCTTGTGCAATAAGGCTGGAGAATGTCTCCGGGCTATTGGGATCGCTATAAATCACCTTGTACGTCAAATTCGGATCTAAGCAGGAAGTGTTTACAAAACATATCCCCCCCCCCGCGAAATTTTCGGCGCAGGAAACGGTACGAACTGGTTCGGAATTAGCATTAAGTTCAGGTTGAGCGCCAAAAGCGTGAGGCATAAGTAGCGGTAAAAGAAAAGCAGAAAAAAGTAGCCTTTTAAGACGAGCGCGAACAAAAACACTTTTCATGGTCATTGGATTTAAAGGTTTAAAAAATAAAAATTAGGTAAATTAGTAAAGCCAATAAAAATCGCATGTAAACAACTGCCTTTTTCAAAACAACAGCATTAATCATAGCTATGGCTACATTGAGCATAGTTATAGCAGATACAGCATATAATAGGTACATGCCGCAATCCTTACAACCTTGCAAAAAGCTGCTTGCAATATTTACGTGAATGTTCAATAGTGTTTCCGGAATATATTATCCGGTCATAAAATATAGAATTGCAAAATCCGGTATTTCCCGGATTGGGTAGTTGTTTACAAATATGTCGAAACATGAATCCAAAAACAATTTGTAGTTCAACTTTAACAAATTATAAAATTAACATACGCTTGATAAAGTGATTGATTACATCAATTTCTGAACTACAATAATGGAAATATTTTAAATCCCCCGCTGAAAAAAATGACGAAACCCCGGTTTGAGTGTGTGAAACCCCGGTTTGACTGAGTAAACGATTTTTCTATACCCAAATCCTTACAGAAAACTACAAGAATGCCGCGATGTTTTTGATGTACTTTGTTGGAAAGAGATTGCCAAAATCATTTCATCTCGGAAAAAATTTGCCTTTTGCCTTTTGCAAACTTGCCCATTTGCCCCTTCCCTACTTCAGCGCCGCCAGCAAATACAACACCGCCATCCTGACCGCCACTCCATTTTCCACCTGCTGCAAAATAATAGAATGGTTAGAATCGGCGACATCGCTGTCAATCTCTACGCCGCGGTTGATCGGGCCGGGGTGCATGATGAGTACGGGTTTGTCCAAACTGTCTAGGAGGGCTTTGTTGATGCCATAATAGAGCGTGTATTCGCGAAGAGAAGGGAAGTATTTGATGTCCTGGCGTTCGAGCTGGATGCGGAGCACATTGGCCACGTCGCACCATTGCAGGGTTTTGCGCACGTCGTGGGAAACGCCGACGCCGAGTGCGCCAATATGTTGTGGAATAAGGGTTGGCGGGCCACAGACGGTGACTTCCGCGCCGAGTTTTTGCAGGCAAAAAATATTGCTGAGGGCAACGCGGGAGTGCAGGATGTCGCCAAAAATGGCCACTTTTTTGCCTTCAAGGCTTTCGCCAAAATATTCTTCCATGGAATAGGCATCCAGCAGGGCCTGCGTGGGATGCTCGTGGGTGCCGTCGCCGGCGTTGATGATATTGGCGTCAATATGGTTGGCCAAAAAATGCGGCGCGCCCGGAGCCGGGTGGCGCATCACCACCATGTCCACCTTCATGGCCAGAATGTTGTTGACCGTATCGAGCAGGGTTTCGCCTTTGCCAACGGAGGACGTGGATGCTGAAAAATTGAGGGTATCTGCGGAAAGACGCTTTTCAGCCAATTCAAAAGACACCCGGGTGCGGGTTGAGCTTTCAAAAAACAGGTTGGCAACCGTAATGTCGCGCAGGGAAGGCACTTTTTTGATGGGCCGGTTGATGACTTCCTTGAATTCGCGGGTGGTGTCGAAGATGAGGCGAATATCGGCTGCAGTCAGGTTTTTGATGCCCAATAGGTGTTTCGTGCTGAGTTGCTGCGTCCCGCTCATGTTGTTTTCAGTCTGCTGTTGCTTTGTCAGGAAATAAAATGACGCGGTCTTCCCCGTGCTGCTCGGCCCATTCCACTTTCACATAAGCCTGGTCGAGCGCATCCACCGTAACACCGATAAAATCTGCCTGAATGGGCAAATCGCGATTAAAACGGCGGTCAACCAACGCCAATAACTCCACATGCCGGGGGCGTCCGTAGTGGTTGAGTGCCGTCAGGGCTGCCTGCACCGTGCGTCCGGTAAACAATACATCGTCTACCAGCAGGACTTTTTTGTCTTCGATCAGAAAATTCATGACGGTTTCGCTGGCCTTGAGCGGCTTGGCGCGCAGGCGAAAATCGTCGCGGTAGAACGTGATGTCCAATTTGCCGTAATCCAGTGCCGGGCAATCGGCCAACACCTTCAACCGCTGCACGATGCGGTCCGACAGCCAGATGCCCCGCGGCTGGATGCCTACAATACAGGTATCCTCCAGCTGCCCGAACGTTTCAATCAATTGGCAACACAACCGCTCAATGGTCAGGTTGAAACGTTCGTGACTGAGTATGACGCGCCCGTGGTCCAATCGTTAGATGTTAGATTTTAGATTTTAGATATTAGATGCTGGAGTGAAAGTTCACAAGGGGCAAATTTGCAAAAGGCAAATAGGCAAGTTTCTGAAAGTTGCCTATTTGCCAATTTGCCCTTTATTCCTACTTGCCCAAAACCCGGCGCATGGTTGCACCAATCTCTGCCGGCGAACGCACCACATGGATACCGCAAGCTTCCATGATCTGCATTTTGGCTTCCGCAGTATCGTCTTTACCGCCAATGATGGCACCTGCGTGGCCCATGGTGCGGCCTTTTGGCGCGGTTTGGCCCGCAATGAACCCTACTACCGGTTTGGTGCCGTGTTCTTTAATGTAATAAGCTGCGTCAGCTTCCATGGTGCCACCGATTTCACCGATCATGATGATGCCTTCCGTTTCCGGATCGTTCATCAACAACTCAACAGCTTCTTTGGTGGTGGTACCCGGAATCGGGTCGCCGCCAATGCCAATACAGGTAGACTGTCCCATACCCGCCTTCGTAACCTGGTCTACCGCTTCGTACGTGAGCGTACCGGAGCGGGAAACGATGCCAATCCTGCCTTTTTTGTGGATGAACCCGGGCATGATGCCACATTTGGCCTCATCCGGGGTGATGACGCCCGGGCAGTTGGGCCCGATGAGCCGGCAATCGTAGTGATTCAGGTATTCTTTCACTTTCACCATATCCTGCACCGGAATGCCCTCTGTGATGCAAATGATGACTTTAATGCCTGCATCAGCTGCTTCCATAATTGCGTCTGCTGCAAATGCCGGTGGGACGAAAATAACCGAAGTATCAGCACCTGCCTGCTTAACTGCATCTGCCACTGTATTAAAAACCGGACGATCAAGGTGCAATTCTCCACCTTTCCCGGGCGTAACGCCACCGACGACATTGGTGCCGTATTCGATCATTTGCGTGGCATGAAACGTGCCTTCTTTACCGGTAAATCCTTGTACGATGATTTTGGAGTGCTTGTTGACAAGTACGGACATGTTGTTGTTTTAATTTTAAACTTGTTTGTCACAACAAGTCTATTCTTCCACAATGATAAAAACATCTTCATCCGGGCGTTTCATATAGTACTGCTCCCGGGCCAATCGCTCGCGGTTTTCCTGAATATTTTTGCTCTCGAGTTCCGCTTTTTTCACTTCTGCCGAATAGTATTCCCGATCTATCTCCATGCGGTTGACCATTCTTTGCAGGCGCCACTGGGTGATGATGTCCTGTTTGTCAAAAAAGATCATCCAGAAAAAGAAAGCGGCCAGCACGACAAAGTACTTGTTGCGCATGGGCTTGGGCAACTGATCCAGCAACGGTTGAAGCGGGTTTGGCATATATCCAGATTTTGATTACTCATCCTGCGACGCGGGGACGCAGGATGAGTACAAATAAAACCCAAAATTTCAAACAATCCGGCAGTATTCAAAATTTAGAGCTTGAATAAATTTCCATGACGTGCCGGGAACGAAGAAATTTTATTTAAGCTCTTACAACCCAAAAATCGCTCTGCCCGGGTAGATTGCCGAATCGGCCAGCTCTTCCTCTATGCGCAGCAACTGGTTGTATTTTGCAATTCTGTCTGAACGCGAAGCCGAGCCGGTTTTGATCTGGCCCGTATTCAGTGCCACAGCCAGGTCGGCAATGGTGGTATCTTCCGTTTCGCCGGAGCGGTGGCTCATTACGCTGGTATAGCTGTTGCGCGTGGCCAGGCGTACCGCTTCGATGGTTTCGGTGAGCGTACCGATCTGGTTCACTTTAATGAGAATTGAATTCGCAACCCCCATTTCGATGCCTTTCTGCAAGCGGTTGGTATTGGTCACAAACAAGTCGTCGCCCACCAACTGGACTTTGTCGCCCAATTTTGCCGTCAAAGCCTGCCAGCCGGCCCAGTCGTCTTCGGCCAATCCGTCTTCAATTGACAAAATCGGGTATTTGTTGCACCAGCTTGCCCAATAATCTACCATTTGAGAAGACGTCAGTTTGTCGCCAGTGGATTTGTGGAAGTGGTACATTTTGGTTTCATCGTCGTAGAATTCCGACACAGCGGCATCCATAGCAATCACGATGTCTTCACCCGGGCGGTAGCCTGCAGCCTCGATGGCTTTCAGTACAATTTCGATGGCCTCTTCGTTCAGGTCCACGCCGTAGAGGTTGTTCTCCAGGATCCGCTTGTC
>JABWAJ010000347.1 GCA_013361075.1 Saprospiraceae bacterium
AGGCCGGTTGCGTCAAATTTTAATTGCACCATTTTGGAATTGAAACCTATATCAATAACATCAACAGCAACAGCACTTATTCATTTTAATTGCACCATTTTGGAATTGAAACGTGGACTTAGCTCGAACAACTTCACGTTTTCGCAGATTTTAATTGCACCATTTTGGAATTGAAACGCCTCGGTTTCGACTGTAACAAGCAGTACTATCTGATTTTAATTGCACCATTTTGGAATTGAAACGTCCTGGTTGTTCTGTTGGTGTTTTTGCGTTTTCATTTTAATTGCACCATTTTGGAATTGAAACATAGCTTAGTAGCCCCATTGCGTTGAAATACCTGTATTTTAATTGCACCATTTTGGAATTGAAACGGTTTGCAGCCAGGTTGGCATCGCGCCGGTTGATGTATTTTAATTGCACCATTTTGGAATTGAAACTGGTCACAGTCTGTGCAACCAACATGATGTGCAGCTATTTTAATTGCACCATTTTGGAATTGAAACATGGAAAGCGCGGCGACCTTCTCCCATGTGCCGTTGATTTTAATTGCACCATTTTGGAATTGAAACGATACTGTTACGGTTCCCCCATCTTCGATTTCAGCAATTTTAATTGCACCATTTTGGAATTGAAACACCCGACATTCCCGTTTTGTGAGATATACAATCTATTTTAATTGCACCATTTTGGAATTAAAACCAAAAAACAAAGCCGTTGAAAATCAACGGCTTTGTTTTAACGCCCCTCCTGGAATTAACCCCTACATCTTCACCCCACCCCTTTTATCCACCATTTTAGAATTGCCCCGATAGGTGTTGCATTGGCCCGTCGAAGCCCTTGTCCGTTGGCTTTTTCAGAACAATTCGGAGGGTGTCCGGCACTTCAAATACGTTAACCCATCATCTCCTTCAGCACCGAAGCGTCTTTTGTTTCCAGCACCGAATGCCCCATCAGGTATTCGTCTACTTTGCGGGCGCATTCGCGGCCTTCGCTGATGGCCCAAACCACGAGGCTCTGGCCGTGGCGCATGTCGCCGGCAGTGAAGATTTTGGCGATGCTGGTTTGGTAATTTTTTTCAGTGGCTTTGACGTTGCCCTGGCGATCAAGGTCAATTTCCAATTCTTTCAGCAGGCCATCGTGTTCGGGGTGCAAAAAGCCAACGGCCAGCAGTGCCAGTTCGCAGGGAATTTTGCGTTCGCTGCCCGGGATTTCTACAAATTGCGCAGGTTTGCCGGTTTCGGTGATGGTCCATTCCAGGCTGACGACCCGCAGGGCTTTGAGGTTGCCTTTTTCATCGCCGATAAAGGCTTTGGTGGCTACGGCAAATTTTCGTTCGCACCCTTCTTCGTGCGAACTGGTGGTTTTCATCAACATCGGATAGGTAGGCCAGGGCATTGCTTCGGTTCTGGAAGCCGGCGGTTCGGGCAACAGTTCAAACTGGAGTACCGAGGCCGCGCCTTGCCGGTTGGCCGTGCCCACACAGTCGCTGCCGGTGTCGCCGCCGCCAATGACCACTACATTTTTTCCGGCGGCACAAATCTCTGTCTCCTCTGCCCCCGAGGATACAACTCCCGTGCAGCCCTCCAGAGGATCCTTTCCGGCGACGCGCTTGTTGCTTTGTTTCAGGTACTCCATGGCAAAATGCACGCCGTTCAGCTTCCGTCCGGCAACGTCTAAGTCGCGGGGTACGGTGGCACCTCCGGCCAGCACGATAGCATTGTATTCCCGCAACAGGGCACTGATGCTCACATTAACACCTACGTGCGCGTTGTACCGGAAGACGATCCCCTCTTCTTCCAGGAGGGCAATCCGGCGGTCAATCACGCTTTTCTCCAATTTGAAATCCGGAATGCCATAACGCAACAACCCGCCGGCTGCATCGTCGCGCTCGAAAACCGTTACCCAGTGCCCGGCGTGGTTCAGTTGGGCAGCTGCTGCCAGGCCAGCCGGGCCGGAGCCGATGACCGCTACCTTTTTTCCGGTTCGGGCAATGTTTTTCCGGGGCAGGACATAGCCTTTTTCAAAAGCAATTTCAATGATGTGTTTTTCAATTTCTTCAATGGCAACGGGCGGCTGGTTGATGCCCAGTACGCAGGCACTTTCGCAGGGCGCCGGACAAATCCTGCCTGTGAATTCCGGGAAGTTGTTGGTGGCCGCCAGGATATCGTAGGCTTCCTGCCAGTTGCCGTCGTACACGGCATCGTTAAACTCCGGAATGACGTTTCCGAGCGGGCAGCCGCTGTGGCAAAACGGTACGCCACAATTCATGCAGCGCGAAGCCTGCTGGTTGAGTTCTTTTTCAGAATAAAGCGCCACAAATTCGCGATAATGCTGTTTGCGCACTTCGACCGGAAGTTTGCCCGGCAGCGCCCGGGTATGCTCTAAGAAACCGGTTGGTTTGCCCATGGTCATGTCTGGTATGAATCGGGAAAGGTCAACACAAGTGCCCCTGCCCTTTTATGAATCAATCTTTGTTACGCCTGCTCCTGCCCGTTTTTCCAAAGCTTTTTTGAAATCGGCCGGAAAAACCTTGACAAAGTGCTTCAACTGGTTGTCAAAATCGTCGAGCACAAACCTGGCTACAGTGCTGTCGGTAAAGCGGTGGTGGCGTTCGATCATTTTGTACACCACTTGTGCATCTGCTTCCTCCATTGGGTCCAGGTCTACCATTTCGGTATTGCAATTGGCAGGGAAACGGCCCTGCGGATCGTAAATATAGGCGATGCCCCCGCTCATGCCTGCTGCAAAATTCCGGCCCGTATCGCCCAGGATGACCACACGGCCGCCGGTCATGTATTCGCAACCGTGGTCGCCCACGCCTTCTACAACCGCCGAAACGCCCGAATTCCGCACACAAAAACGCTCGCCTGCTTTACCCCGGATGTAGGCATCCCCGTCGGTGGCCCCGTAAAAAGCCACATTTCCGATGATGCTGTTTTCTTCGGGCGCAAACCTGGCCTTTTTGGAAGGGTACACAATGAGTCGGGCTCCACTCAGGCCTTTGCCAAAATAGTCGTTGGCGTCGCCTTCCAGTTCCAGGGTCACCCCTTTGGTATTGAAGGCGCCAAAACTTTGTCCGGCTGTACCTTCAAATTTCAGTCGGATGGTGTCTTTGGGCAACCCGGCCGAGCGATAGCGTTTGGTAATTTCGTTCGACAGCATGGCGCCCAAAGCGCGGTCGGTATTTTTGATGGAAAAAACTGCCCGGACAGGCTCGCCCCGTTCTAATGCCGGCTGAGCTGCCTCAATCAGCTTCCAGTCCAGTACGCCGGTGAGGCCGTGATCCTGAGTTTCCTGACAATACAACCCAACGGTTTCGTCAGCTGGTTCTTTGTAAAGAATTGGCGACAAATCAAGTTTGCGGTGTTTCCAGTGGGAAGCGGTTTCTTTTTGCATCAGATAATCCGACTGACCAATCATTTCGTTTACGGTGCGAAAGCCCAGTTCGGCCATGATCTCGCGCAATTCCTGTACAAGAAACCTGAAATAGTTGACGACGTGGTCGGCATTGCCATTGAACCGCTTGCGCAATTCAGGATCTTGTGTGGCAATGCCTACGGGACAGGTATTGAGGTGGCATTTGCGCATGAGGATGCAGCCTTCTACCACCAGGGCAGCAGTTGCTACGCCCCATTCCTCCGCACCAAGCAGTGCGGCGATGGCGATGTCGCGCCCGGTTTTCATCTGGCCGTCAGCCTGAAGCACAACGCGGCTGCGCAGTTTATTTTTCACCAAAGTTTGGTGTGCCTCTGCAAGTCCGAGTTCCCAGGGAAGCCCGGCGTGCCGGATGGAGCTGATGGGTGAGGCTCCCGTTCCGCCATCGTATCCGGCAATCAGCACCACGTCGGCTTTGGCTTTGGCTACCCCGGCAGCGATGGTGCCCACCCCGGCTTTGGACACCAGTTTGACGCTGATGCGGGCTTGTCGGTTGGCATTTTTTAAATCAAAAATCAGTTGTGCCAGGTCTTCGATGGAGTAAATGTCGTGGTGTGGCGGTGGCGAAATCAAGCCAACGCCGGGAGTGGAATGCCGGACTTTTCCGATCCATTCATCTACTTTATGCCCTGGCAACTGGCCTCCTTCACCGGGTTTTGCCCCCTGGGCCATTTTGATTTGCAATTCGTCGGCTTCCGTCAAATACAGGCTGGTGACGCCAAATCGCCCCGATGCCACCTGTTTGATTGCGCTGCGCATGCTGTCGCCATTGGGCAGGGGGTCGTAGCGCTTTTCGTCTTCGCCGCCTTCGCCGGTATTGCTTTTTGCGCCAAGCCGGTTCATGGCAATGGCCAGCGTGCTGTGCGCTTCGTGCGAAATGGAGCCGAAACTCATGGCGCCGGTGGCAAAGCGGTGGTAGATGTCTTCTGCC
Source organism: Saprospiraceae bacterium (assembly GCA_013361075.1). GTDB lineage: Bacteria > Bacteroidota > Bacteroidia > Chitinophagales > Saprospiraceae > JABWAJ01. The sequence goes on from JABWAJ010000347.1 coordinate 4,367, forward strand.
GGTTCTACTTCCTCAATCGGAATGGACGTGCCCCGGTGTTTGAACTGGAACAACCCGCGAAGGGTGCAGGCTTTTTCGCTTTGGTCGTTGACGAGTTTGGCGTACTTTTTATACACTCCGTAATCATTCATCCGGGTGGAGTACTGCAGCAGGTGAATGGTTTGCGGGTTAAAGAGGTGGTCTTCACCTTTGCGTTTCCATTGGTAAATGCCGCCTACCGGCAGGCGCTGCACCGGAATATCGGTTTTGCTGAACGCAAAATCGTGTTTGGCCAAGGCTTCGCGGGCAATATCATCCAAACTGAGGCCTTCGATTCGCGAAGTGGCGCCGGTGAAATGGCGGTTCACTACCTGCCGGTCGAGGCCCACAATTTCAAAAATTTGTGCCCCCTGGTAAGATTGCAGGGTAGAAATGCCCATTTTGGAAAACACCTTCAGCAGGCCATCCGCAATGGCTTTGATGTAATTTTTATTCAATTGATTGAAATCCAGGTCGGTATCTAACTTTTCGTGCAATTTCATATCCCGAATGGTAGAAAAAGCGAGGTAAGGGTTGATGGCGGTAGCGCCGAATCCAAGGAGGCAGGCAAAGTGGTGCACTTCCCAGATATCGCCGGCTTCTACAATCAACCCTACCTGTCCGCGGTAGCCTTTCCGGATCAGGTGGTGTTGCACCGAAGACAGCGCCAGCAAAGAGGGAATGGCGGCGTGTTCGCTGTCAATGGCGCGGTCGGAAAGGATGATCACTTCGAAGCCGTCTTCTACGGCATCGGTAGCGTAATGACAAAGGCGTTCCAGCGCCCGTTGGAGCGAGCCCGGTTTGCCGTCGGCCCGGAAATAAGTTTGCAGGGTTTTGGCCTGAAAAATACCGGTGTCTATGCTTCGGATTTTTTCCAATTCGTGGTTGGTCAGAATGGGGTGCTGGAGCGCTACGCTATGGCAGGCTAAGGGTTCTTCCACCAGAATATTGCCATTGCCCCCGGCGAAGGTAGCAAGGCTCATCACCAATTTTTCCCGGATGGGGTCGATAGGCGGATTGGTGACCTGGGCAAACAGCTGTTTGAAATAGCTGCTGAGGTGCTGGGGTTGTTCGCTCAGCACTGCCAGTGGGGTATCGTTGCCCATTGAACCAATCGGATCTTTGCCCTCCAATGCCATCGGAGCAATGATTGTTTCAAGGTCTTCCGTGGTATATCCGAATGCTTTTTGGTATTTAAAGACCTGTTCGTGTGCCAGTTGCGTAAACATAACGCGGGGTTCGGGCAATTCCTCAAGGCGAATTTTGTACTTGTTCAGCCATTCCGCATAAGGTTGCCGCGAACAAATGTCCTTTTTCAGTTCTTCATCGCTGATGATGCTGCCGCGCTCCATGTCCACCACAAACATTTTGCCGGGTTGCAGGCGTCCGTTTTCTTTGATGAGCGCCGGGTCTATGGGCAATACCCCTGTTTCAGAAGCCATCACTACGCGGTCGTCCGTAGTTACGCAGTAGCGGGAAGGGCGCAATCCGTTGCGATCAAGGGTAGCGCCAATGATCTTGCCATCCGTGAAAGAAATGGAGGCCGGCCCGTCCCAGGGTTCCTGAAAAGCAGCATGAAACTCATAAAAAGCCCTTTTTACCGGATCCATTTCTTCATGGTGGTCCCAGGCTTCCGGAATAAGCATCATCATTACGTGGGGCAGTGAGCGGCCACACAGGGTAAAAAACTCGATGACATTGTCCAGACAGGCGGAATCGGACTGCCCTTCAAAAATGATGGGCTGAAGCATGTCCATTTCTTCTTTTGAAAACCAGGGAGAAGTGAACCCCTGTTCGCTGGTTTTCAGCCAGTTCAGGTTGCCCTGAATGGTATTGATTTCCCCGTTGTG
>JABWAJ010000348.1 GCA_013361075.1 Saprospiraceae bacterium
GGCTGAAATTAACGCTTTCCGGGTGCCTCACTGCCCCAGTTCCCGCGCGCGGGCCAGCGCAGCGTTGGCGCCGGCGACAATGTCTTCGTGCAGGGCGGTTTCTTCGTACACGCGCAGGGCGGCTTCCGTCGTGCCGCCTTTACTGGCTACTTTCCGAATCCAGGCTTCGCAGGACAAGTCGGCCTTGTTGTACAGGTCTACGGCGCCGGTAAAGGTTTGCGCCACCAGCAATTCGGCTTCCGAATCGCTGAAGCCCATCTGCTGTGCCGCCTGAATCATCGCGTTCATAAAATAATAGACATACGCCGGGCCCGAGCCGGAAATAGCCGTGGCTGCATCGATCATGGGTTCGCGTTCCACATAAAGGGTTTTGCCGGTGGTGTTCAGCAGGTTTTGCACCATCACCAGTTCGATACGCGTAACGGCGTCGGTGCTGGTAAAGGCCGTCACGCCGGCTCCGATTTGCGCCGGCAGGTTGGGCATGGCCCGGATGATTTTTGTCACGCCCAGGGCGTTGGCAATAACTTCCATGCGCACCCCGGCCATGATAGACAGGAATACCTGCTGTGGGTCAATCAGTGGTCGCAACCCTTCGAACAAGGCTGCTGAATCCTGGGGCTTTACGGCCAGAATAACCAAATCGGCACTCCGGATACAGTTTTCCGGTTCGCCATACACGGTGCCTATGTCTTTTTTGCTGAGCTCATCGGCCTTTTCCGGCGATTTTTCCAAAATCATCATGTCTTCCTTTACGGTGATGTGCGACCGGAGGAAACTTTGCGCGTAGGTCAATCCCATATTGCCGCCGCCGATGATGAGTATTTTCATGATGAATGTCCTACATTTAATATGGAGACGGACAAAGCCCGCCGTTCAAACGAGAATGCTTTTCAAAATGATTCCAGGGCCACAAAGTTATATTAATTTGCTCAGGTTATTAAGAAGGCCGGGTGTAACGGGACTCCATTATTTTTCAACGGCCTCATGGTAAAATCTGAAGCAAGGGTAAACGCTGTTAACAACTCTTTAACACCCCATGACTCGTTTTAATATTGACAATTTATAGCACCTGTTCTACATTTGCGGCCGACTAAAGAAGATTACCCTCATTGGGGTAAGCGGATATGAAGACAAAGAAACCTATTCTGCGATTCATTTCAATGCTTCTGCTGCTGGCAATAAGCTGGATGACCCTATCCGGCTCTTTGCACCTTTGCTATGGCGATTTTGAAGAAGAATTGGCGTGGGAGTGGAGCGAAGAATGGGTTCAGGGAGAAGGAGAAAGTAGCTCAGAAGACACGAACAGGTTTTTAGGTTCGGATGGTGGAAAAGAGGATTCCGAAAGTACGCGATCGCTCTTTCCAAAAGAAAACCAGCCTACTTTTCAGCCCTGGCAATTGGGCAGTTTTTCCTCAGATTTATCTCTCAGACACCATTATTTAGCGGTTGTAAGCTCCCTCCGACATAAGGAACGGGAAAGATTGTCCTCACTAAAGACGCCGCTCTTTATTTTGTATTGCACCTATACTTCCAGCCTGCCGGTTCTGGCCTGATTGTTTTACCTCTTCTCACATTCTGAGGTAAACCCTTGTGAGCTTGCTTCTGTGTCTATGATTACAGTGCTGCAATAGCTCAGGTATTCCCTTTGTGCTCACCCGGCGCAGGGTATTGCCCCGTTTGCGCCATATTTCCACGCATTATGCATTCACAACATAAAAAAATGAACGTACCGGCCGACGGACTGGCCGGATTACAACAAAACTGGTCGGCCGATGCGACCTCTGGATTTATTGTATTTTTACTGGCTTTGCCTTTGAGTTTGGGCATTGCCAAGGCATCTGATTTTCCGCCGCTAATGGGCTTGATTACGGCAATCATCGGCGGGATTGTGGTTAGTTTATTTGCCGGCTCTCCTTTAACCATCAAAGGCCCTGCAGCAGGATTAATTGTAATTGTTGCCGGAGCTGTTGCCGATTTTGGAGGAGGGGAAACCGGTTGGCACCTCGCTTTGGGAGCCATGGTTGTTGCCGGTGTTATCCAAATTCTTTTCGGCTTTTTCAAGCTGGGGCGCCTCGCCGATTTTTTTCCCTTATCGGCCATACACGGAATGTTGGCGGCAATAGGCATGATCATCATTGCCAAACAAATTCCGGTACTTCTGGATGTTGACCCGGCAATGGCCAAAGGGAAAGACCCTTTTGAGCTGTTTGCTGCAATACCTGCCTTTATCGCTCATTACGATTGGAAAGCAACATTTGTGGGGGTAGTTAGTCTGGCAATTATGATGGGGTGGCCATATGTAAAGCACCCGGTTTTGAAAAAAATTCCTGCGTCCTTGCTTGTATTGGCTTTTGCCATTCCGGCGGCCCTGATCATGGATTTTCAGCACACTGAGCCGGCTTATGCCCTGGTACACATCGGCAATTTGCTGGAAAATATTAAAGTGAATGTTGACTTTGGGGGGATAGCCCAGATGGGGGTTTTTGTGAAATATGTAGTCATGTTTGCACTGGTCGGTACCCTGGAGGCATTGCTCACGGTCAAGGCCATTGACATGCTGGATCCATTTAAGCGTAAGTCCGATTCCAACAAAGACCTCATTGCATTGGGCATTGGGAACACTTTTACCGCTATTTTTGGTGGTTTGCCTATGATTTCAGAAGTAGCGCGCAGCTCTGCCAACGTCAACAATGGTGCAAAAACCCGGTGGGCTAATTTTTTTCACGGTTTCTTTATGCTCGCGTTTGTTTTGCTGGCCGTGCGCTATATTGAAATGATCCCCAATACGGCTCTGGCAGCCATGCTGATTTCGGTAGGGATTAAGCTGGCACACCCACGCGAGTTTATCCATATTTTTCAAATTGGCAAGGAGCAACTGGCCATTTTTCTGGTCACCATTTTCTTCACGCTTTATGAGGATTTGCTGGTAGGCATTGGGGCGGGTATTGCACTCAAATTTGCGCTCCACATCCTGCATGGAGCTCCGGTAAGCGCCCTCTTTAAGATCCCTGCCCTGGTTTCTTTTGACGAAAACGACAATTATCTGATAGAGGTTCAAAAGGCTGCTTTATTCAGCAACTGGCTTGGGCTAAAGGCCAAGCTCGAAGCAATACCGGCCCACATGCACGTGACCATCGACTTGTCGAAAACCCGGTTGGTTGACCACAGCGTCATGGAAAACCTGCATCATTTTGAACACGATTACATTGCTGCCGGGGGCACTGTGATATTGACAGGTCTGGATGAACACAAACCCCTGTCGAACCACAAACTGGCCGTACGCAAAAAAAACAAAAAAGCCATCACGGCCTGATCAATGAAGAATAACACGATAAAGCATATCTTCTGGGGGCTGAGTCTTTTTTTCTGTGCTGCTTTGAATGGACAAACAGCCCCCTTAATCGCACCTGGGTATAAACTACCCAATGCGGGGCGCCTGGAAATTGGTTATTTGTTGCAGAACATCCATAAGTCGGATGGAGTCAAAATTGAACGCAACCACACCTTACAGGTCGGCCTAAGCTCAACTATTGACTTCTATAAACACAAAAAAAATGAATAACACGATGCAAAAAACGGGTTTTGACCTGGAGCATACATTGGAGAAGTTGAGGCATTTTTTGCCTTCTCAAACTCCATTGAAAGATTTTATCCATCACAACTCCCTGCATGCATTTCAGCATCAAAAGTTTTATGAAGCGATATTCACCGCTTCGAAGATTTTTGGCTACCATGTGACTTTTAATTTGAATGAATACCGCAAATTGTACGGGATAAAGCGAATTCGCCCCGAGATACTAAACCATGTTATCATTCAACGCAAAGGAGAAGCGAACCTGAAAACATGGAGAAACAATGCACTGCAAAAATCTTATCATCACGGTTACGGCCCGCGAATCGGGAAGCTCAGGGCCGAGTGGAAAAAACACTATCATTTCGATCTCGATGACCGGGTTCAGCCTTTGCTATTCCGCATTTTGGCCAGTTACCTGGATCAGGGCATTGCGCTTTGGCATTTTCCTTTTGAAGACCAGGGTTTGTTGCAGGCAATCCGGGCTCTGGAAAAAAATGGCTTTGCCAGCTTCTTCCACAGCAAAAAAGCCAAAACCCTGCTTTTTGATGATCAATGCAGCATCGGGACCTTGCTTGATGTGGTAGTTGGAGATGAACGGTATTACGAACAATATCTTTTTGATCAGCATTTTAGCCACCGGGGTTGGTCGGGTATTGTATCCGCAATTGAACAAAATCCGCATTCCATCCTGTATCCCAAAAAAATCCACTTTGAAGACCTGGTTTTTCTGGATTTATTGCTCGAAATTGATGCACTGGAGCAGGAGTTGGGCAGTAACTGGCAACCACTGGCTCGGGTGACCGCCCTTGAACCAGCCGATTTATTTGAGCCAGTGATGTTTTCAGAGTGGCACGAAGTAATGATGATCTGGCAGGACGCGTTTGAGTGGAACTACTACGACGAGGTATTGTCAGGGGTACAACACCTGCAGTTGGAGAAAAAAGAACCAGACGAAGCGCGCAAGCGTTTCCAGGGAATTTTTTGCATTGACGAACGCGAATGCTCCCTCAGGCGGCACCTGGAACATGTAGAGCCGGACTGCGAGACGCTGGGCTGCCCCGGGTTCTTTGGGGTGGAATTTTTCTTTCACCCTGCTCACGGCAAGTTTTACGAAAAACTTTGTCCGGTTGTCATTACTCCTAAATACCTGATTAAGGAGAAAGAAAGTGGCCACAAGCGCAAGCAGGAGTTACTCTACAACAAACGTTCGCACCATGTTGGGTGGGGGTTTTTTATCTCTTTGTCGCTTGGGCTCTGGGCAGCTGTAAAATTGATGCTCAATATTTTTCGCCCAAAGATGAGTCCGGCCATTTCCGATGCTTTTGCGCACATGAATCTGGAAGCAGAGTTGATCATTGAAAATACCGACCCCGCGCATGTTGAAAACGGGCTTCAGGTTGGTTTTACCATAGAAGAAATGGCCAACCGGGTAGAAAACCTGCTGCATGGCATTGGCATGACGGAACAATTTGCGCCCATTGTTTATGTGGTTGCGCATGGTTCCAGCAGCGCCAATAACCCGCATCACGGTGCACACGACTGTGGTGCCTGCAGCGGCCGCCCCGGCTCCGTCAATGCCAGGGTGTTTGCTTTTATGGCCAACCACTCCAAAGTACGTCAGATATTGGCAATCCGGGGGGTGATCATTCCGGAAGATACCGTATTCATCAGCGCGCTTCACGATACTGCCGCAGATGAAATTGCATTTTATGATGACAAGCAGCTGGAAGATAACCACGCCCGCGAACACGAACTCAACAAACAAATTTTTGAAGAAGCGCTCAATCTGAACGCCAAAGAGCGTTCGCGTCGTTTTGCTTCTATTAATACCAAAAAAGACATCAAAAAGGTTCGTGAAGCCATTCGCAAACGCGCTGTATCCTTCTTTGAACCTCGCCCCGAGCTTGGACACGGCACAAATGCCCTGTGTTTTGTGGGGCATCGTCAGCTTACCAAAGGGTTGTTTCTTGACCGGCGAGCCTTTATGAATTCTTATGATTACCGCACCGATCCGAAGGGCACCTACCTGCTCAATGTGATGAAGCCCCTGCCACCGGTTTGCGGGGGGATCAACCTCGAATATTATTTCTCGAGGGTAGACAATCAGAAAATGGGTGCAGGCACGAAACTGCCCCATCATGTAATCGGACTAATTGGCGTGGCCAACAGCAGCGATGGCGATTTAAGGCCGGGCTTGCCTTTGCAGATGATTGAAGTACATGATCCGATTCGTCTGATGATCATCGTAGAACATTTTCCTGAAGTAGTGCTCAAAACCATTACTGCCGAAGACAGCCTGTACGGATGGTTTATCAATGAGTGGGTACACCTGATGGTGATACACCCCATTGACAAAACATTTTACTATTTCCGTGAGGGGGCTTTCCAGCCTTACAAGCCCCAGCCTGGGAGGATTGCGGAAACAGACGACATCCACGAGTTGATCGAAAACACCAAGGAAATGGAAACCAACCATATTCTGGATGCTACGCGGGAAAATCTGCCTATTCACCTTATCAAATCTTAATGCAATGAGTAATTATCTGCAATATTTTATTTTACTGCCCTTGCTGGGATTTGTGGGGAGTTTGGCTATACCCAGGCGCAGGGAAACGCCGATCTTTGTTACTACTGTAACCACAATCGGGCTA
>JABWAJ010000349.1 GCA_013361075.1 Saprospiraceae bacterium
TCATGTCAAAGGCACAGGTGTATCTGGCTGATATTCATTATTCAACCTGCACAAAGGTGCCTGAAAGGCAAAAATAGGCGCCCTAACCCGCAACCCAACGCATAGCGAGCCGATCCACCTACCGGGGCGCTGTATGGCGACTCCATACGACAAGATTGCAGATTCCAATGAAGTGCTGACAAGCTCGTTTCATAAATGGTGTGTCGACTTTACTTATTACTTTCATGCACAGCCAGCGCTCTCCGGTACCGAGGTCTTTTTTAACCAAAATTCGGGATGACTTATGTTAACGAAAACCCAGGTGCAGTACCTACCCCCACTGGCTCGCGCTGAACAAGGCCCTGTTTCCCTTAAAGCATCTTCTCCAGCGTCTTAATATTCCGAACCGTAACGCTGCTTTTGTACTTCGCCTTTCCGCTCATTTTTGCAAATGGCGTATCCGTACTTTGACCAACGGGCACTTTCCAATAAAGCAGGTTATTGCCAGCTACGATATTGGCAGATTCTTCCCCTGAGTTGGCTGCAATATCCCGGAGTTCTTCAAAAACTGCCACCTGGTCAATAAAAACTACATAAGCGTGGTGTTTTTCATCGCGTACCAGGGGGTATTGTGCAATAATACCGGCCAGTACCTCAAACTCGTACAGCAATACATACGCCTCATAATGAAAGACTTCAGATAATTTTTTTTCCAAAACAGGCTTGATTTGATGAAGGCTTTCCGACGAATAAAAAACAACATTACCTGTTTGCAAATATGTTTTTACCTCCTGAAAACCCAGTTGCTCAAACACCAATTTGAGATCCGTCATTTTGATGCGGATGTTCCCGACGTTAATGCCCCGCAGAAAAGCGATGTATTTGCCCATATTTTATTTTTGTCAAAAATCACTCAGCTCCTTCAAAAGCAGCCTTTAATGCCGCAATATCCAATTTTTTCATTTGCATCATCGCCTGCATTGCCCGCTGTGATTTCACAGCGTCAGGACTGCCGAGCAGTTCCATTAACACCGGAGGCACAACCTGCCACGACACGCCGAATTTGTCCTTTAGCCAGCCACATTGGCTTTCCTCGCCACCATCAGCGGTCAGGGCATTCCAATAATAATCAATTTTTTCCTGCGTATCGCAATGAATGACAAAAGAAAAGGCTTCATTGAACTGGAAGGCATGAGGCGCAGCACTGTCCATAGCCATAAACTGCTGACCATTGAGGTAAAACTCAGCGTGTTTCACAGTCCCTTCGGGGTCTGATTCGCCGGCACCATTCTTCAGAATGCTTCGAATCGAGCTGTTGCTGAACAGGGAAGTATAAAAATGAATGGCTTCTTCAGCCCTGCCTTGCCGGGCACCAGTAAACAGGAAAGAAGGAGAAAACCGCTGTCTGACATCTGCCAGTTTCCCGAGGTAAATTTGCCACGAAAGCCCGTAACGGTCGTTCAGGAAGCCATATTTTTCGCTCCAGGGGTATTTATCTAACGGCATCAGCACCTCACCTCCTTCCGAAAGGGCTTTCCAGACGGCGTCCGTTTCTGCTTCAGTTTCACAAACAGCAAACAGGGAAATAGCCGGTGTCAATTTGAATTGCGGGCCGCCGTTCATGGCGGTAAACTGTTGTCCGCTTAGGGAAAAACTGACCGTTAGCACCGCGTCGCCATTGCGGATCACTTGCTGTATTTTTGAGTTGGGGAAAACGGAAGCATATAACCGGGCTGCTGCTTCTGCCTGGTTGTCGAACCAAAGAAAAGGAGTGATTGTTTGAACTTCAGCCAGTTCTTTTACTTTAGCCAGTGCCTGCGGAAACTTATTACTAAAATACCCCTCAAAAGCATCATCAGCATCTAAGTCTACTTCCAGCAGCACGCCGCCATCTTTTTCCGTAAGGGTATAATTTTCCTTAGCGCCGGCCCATCCTCTGGTTTGGGCTGCTTCAAAATCTTCCTTTCCCTCTTTCACTTCGCCCAGGTGTTCAAAAGACATATACTGATCGGGAATCATCCGGGCAATACGGCTGGTCATGCCGCTCCCATCTTCTGTGAGGAAAAGGATTTTACTGCCTTCCTGCCAGTCGGATGTTGCATAGGAGCTTTCGTGAAAAACATTCGTCCACGCACGGTAGCCTGCATCGCTCCACAGGGTTGTCCATACCCTTTCTTTTGGGGCATTAATTTGAGTGGAAAAAGTTAGTCTTTTCATGTTGAGTGATTTATGGATAAAAACAATTGGGTGATTTCAGGAATATCTGGTGATGTTCCGGACGTTTATTACGGGCATCAAATTTAAAACTTTTTGTGTTTTAATATTGCTTTTTTTGAAAAATTTTGCTGTGGAAATATTTTTACCTCAAAGCGACTGATAATAAAGAGTTTATTTACTTGTTTTATAAATATTTTGTTTCTTATTAGTCATTTAAAAAAAATAAGATATTTATAGACCGGAAAACAATAATGTCAAAGGCCGCTTTCCCGATTCGTTTTTTGTTTTTTCCTATCATTGCACCATCATTTTAAACATCCTTTTCATGAGACAACTGCTTTCTGCCCTTGTTTGGTTGCTTGTTGTTCAGCTTCAGGCACAACCTCTATTCAAAATTGCACCTGCGGCAGGAGAAAGCCTCCCTGCCTGGGCACAGGAAATGTATGGCGACAATCCGAATGTCTGGAAAGTGGAAGCTGGGTACAGGGAATGGCGGAAACAGCACCCCCAAGCCAAAACAACCTTTACCCAATATTACAAAAAATGGCGTCGTGCTACATTGCCGTTCCTCGATTCAGAAGGCCTGGTACGACAACCCGACCCCGCAGAAATGGCGGATTTCCGGCGGCGCATTCACAACCTGAGGGCTGAGACATCTGCCACGGGCCGGGTATTGCCAAACTGGACCTGTATTGGGCCGTTTGAAACGTTTAATACCAACACGGGGCCCAACCCGTTGGCGAAATCGGAACAAGCCAATATTTATTGCATAGACCAGTCATTTTCCAACCCGGATATTGTGTATTGTGGTACCGAGGGCGGAGAAGTTTTCAAAAGCACAGACAGGGGAATCAACTGGTTTTGTGTAAGCCGCGAAGTTGCCTTATCGGCTCCTACTGCTTTAGAAGTCCATCCGTTTAACCCTGATACGGTTTTTGTGGGAGAAGGCTCCAATATCCGGCGGAGCACCGATGGCGGATTGACCTGGAATATTGTATTGACCGTCAATGATATGTCCCCGAATGAAATCCTGGTTAATCCCGGCAATACCCAAATTGTGCTTGCTGCTACGTGGAAGGGACTTTATCGGAGCACCGACGGCGGACTTACCTGGATGCTTGTATTTCCGGAAAGAAGCTACGATATCGAGTGGAAAACAGACGATCCAAACACCGCATTTCTGGTGCGCAATGACCCGAATGCCAATATTTGCCGGTTTTACAAATCTACCGACAGCGGCCTGACCTGGGAACTCAAAGACAATGGCTGGTTTTTTTCCGATGCACCCGGCGTAAACGACGGAGGTGCACGTTTAGCGGTGACCAAAGCTGATCCGAACCGCTTGTATGCTGTGCTAATTGGGGAGGCCAAACTCGATGATTCCGGGTTCATCGGCATTTACCGCTCTGACGACGGCGGAGAAACCTGGACTTTGCCCAATGGTCCGGCAGGCGGCCCCTGGGTAGAAGGCACTCACCCGAATATGGCAACCATTGGTCAAACAGGTGGCTATCATCAGGGCTTCTACAACCTGGGCTTTGATGCGTCGGATAGCAATCCCGATCAGTTGCTGGCTGGTTTTCTCAACCTATGGACCTCTTCCGACGGAGCAGCCACCTTTTCCTGCATCGGCGGGTATTGCGGAAATTCTTTCAATTATGTACACCCCGATTGCCAGGAAATCGAAATTAATGAAGGCGATGTTTGGATGACCAGCGATGGTGGAATTGAGTATTCGACCGACTTTTTTGATACGCATTACGCCCTGAACCGGGGCATTACGAGCTCGGATTTCTGGGGGTTTGCTACAGGATGGAACGATGATATTTTTGTCGGCGGCCGCTACCACAATGGCAATACCGGCTGGTATGAAGATTGGGTGACCGGCGAATGCCTCGGCCTGGGCGGTGGAGAAGCACCTACCGGCTACGTCAACCCGGGGGCTGGCCGGAAGACTTATTTTTCGGATATCGGCGGCGTTATTTTGCCCGCTGTGCAAAACGATTTTACTCAATACATTTCCATTGGCAAATACCCTAACGAAAGTTATTACGATGCCGAAAGCGGGGAGATAGAGTGGGATCCGCTGTCCTGGAATACCTTTTATGTTTCCAATAAAAACAACCTTTGGAAAACAGAAGATGGCGGGGCTTCCTGGACCTTGTTGCATGCTTTTGGCGACGACGAAGATGCCTACGCGATGGGTTTTGAAATCAGCCGCAGCAACCTGGAGGTGATGTACTTGTTTCAACGGGCTGCCTATAGCTGGGACCCGGGACTGCTCTGGAAAACCACCGACGGCGGCCAAAACTGGAACTTGCTGCCTCTGCCGGCAGGTTATGCGCGCAGAATGGTACTGACCCTTGACCCTGAAAACGAAAACCTGCTTTGGCTGGCTTATCCTGATGCCAACAATGGCCAAAAAGTATACCGCAGCGCGGATGGCGGCCAGCAATGGCAAAACCTTACGACGGCAGCGCTGAACGGCGAACACATCACTTACATCCTGCATCAGGGGGGCTCCGATGGCGGTATTTACCTGGGCACCTATCGCTCCATCTGGTACCGCGACAACACCATGAACGACTGGATCCCCTTCCGCGAAGGCTTGCCGGAAAGCATTTCCACCTGCATCCTCCGTCCTTTTTACCGCGACAGTAAATTGCGGCTGGGGGCCTACGGAAAGGGGGTATGGGAAACTACCTTTTTTGCTCCTTCGCGCCCCGTGGCTCAGCCTATGGTCAGCAAAAGAGTATCGGATTGCCCGGGAGAAATTTTTCAGTTCGATGATTTTTCCATGCTGGAACACGCTGGTGCTACATGGAGTTGGGAATTCCCGGGCGGAAACCCCTCGACTTCCAACCTCCGGAACCCGCAAGTGGTGTATGAATCTGCCGGAGAGTACGATGTAACGCTTACCGTGACCAACCCTCAGGGCGTTTCCACAAAAACGGTATCGAAGATGGTGCAGGTACTTGATCCGATTGTCAATGTACTGCCTGTGATCAATGATTTTTCGGGTAGCTTGGACAACCTGACCATCCTGAATCCTGATGGAGGCATTACCTGGGAGCCGGTCAACATAACTACCTGCAATGCGGAAGGCGATACCGCTTATTTTGTGAATAACTACATTTACAGCAGCTATGGCCGCGACGAAATTTTGTTGCCCGTCAACCTCGATCTCACCCAAATTGCCAACCCGGTCCTGAATTTCCGGGTAGCTTATGCCCCTTATTACGATGGCGGCTTTTTCATTGATTCGCTGAAAGTGCTTGTTTCCGACGATTGCGGGGACGCTTTTCAAACCATTTTTCGCAGTGGGGGAGAAGCTCTGAGTACGACAACCAGTGGGCTTGGCCCCAATAGTTTGTACGAATACGAACCTTTTTCCCCACAAAACTGCGACGAATGGCGGGATATTGCGCTCGATCTCAGTGCCTATACCGGCAAGTACATTACGGTAAAGTTTCTGAACCAATCCGGCTACGGCAACAACATGTACCTCGACGATATTGCCCTTACCGGCGAACCCGTCGTTGGCACCATAGATCAAGCTCGCGACCGGCAGTTTAGGGTACAACCCAATCCGGCTGTACATACAACACTTTTGCGCGGCAGTTCCCGGCAAGAGGAGGATTTAACGCTGTCTTTGTACAACCCAACGGGACAGCAGGTTTGGCGCCGTACAGTCCAGGTGGCATCAGGTAATTGGGAGGTTCCCGTTCCAATGAATGCGCTGCCAGCTGGCGTTTACTGGCTGGAAATCAGTGATGAATCCGGCAGTACCTGGGCAAAAAAGGTGGTTCGGGCGACGATTGACTGATTTGGGAGTGAGCCATCCCGAATTTTGGTAAAAAAATACCTTAGAGAGGTCATCTGTTTGTAGAAAATAATCGAAACGCAATTTTTCGACCTCGGTACCGGCGAGCGTAGGCAGTGCATATTTTGCTTGTGCATTTGACTGGAGTCCTGCTGGAATTTAGCCGGATGGTCATTGCTCCTGGTTTATTTCTACTTTTTGAG
>JABWAJ010000350.1 GCA_013361075.1 Saprospiraceae bacterium
TTGCAGATGATGATCGGCGTCGCGCGCCGGGTCGAGGCCGAAAAACCCAAACTTAAAATGCCGCTCGACATCGCGCATTTGATTCTGGTGCAGAGCACGCCGCTGGCGATTCGCTTTCGCTATGATGAAAAAACAGGACGTTTCAATATTTATCAACGGGACGAAAACAAACCGGAACACTCCCTCGGTGCATACATTGTCAATTCCATTTGCCGCGACGGTCTGGGCAACATCTGGATAGCAACCGACCCGGGTGGCATTTCGAGGTTTGATTATCAGGCACCTGAACAACAAGAATTTACAACCCTGAATACTCAAGACGGGCTGCTTTCCAATCAGGTTTTTAGTGTACAAAGTGACAATGCCGGCAACATTTGGGCAGGTACACCCAAAGGGCTCAACCAGGTGGATGCAAAGACCCTGCATGTCCGTGCATTTGATACAGGAAGCGGGCTAGCCAATGAGTTGGTTGACCGTCCGATTGGCTGCACTCCTTCAGGGGAAATGGTGCTGGGTGGTATCCGGGGGTTTACTGTTTTTCATCCGGATGCTGTGCTGCAACAACAACCCGATGCCCGTATCCTGCTCACCGGCTTCAAAATTTTTGAAAAGGAACCCGAACATTTAGCCGGGCCCGGCTTTTTAAAAACCATGGAATTGAGCTGGCAGCAAAATTTTTTCGTCTTTGAATTTGCTTCTGCCAATTTTTCACAGCCGGAAAAAAACACATATGCTTACAGACTCTCCGGCTTTCAGGAAAATTGGACTGACAACGGAAAACTGCGCCGGGCTGCTTTCACCAATGTGCCGCCGGGGAACTATGTTTTTGAGGTGAAATCGGGTAGAGAAGGCCTCTGGAATGCTCCGGGATTGCGGGTGAACATCAGGATACTTCCTCCGTACTGGCAAACGCTCTGGTTCAGAATCCTGGCAAGCTTACTCCTGCTGGGATTGCTTTATTTGGGCTGGCGTTACCGGGTCAATCAAATTCGCCGGGAAGAAGCACTCAAAACAGCATTTAACCAGCGCATTGCCCGGGTAGAAATGGCGGCGTTGCGGGCACAGATGAATCCGCATTTTGTATTCAATTGCCTCAGTTCCATCAACCGGTTTATCTTAGTCAATGAGCCCGATGAAGCTTCGGCTTATCTGACCAAATTTTCGCGACTCATCCGCCTTATCCTGGATAATTCCCGTTCCGACAAGGTGCCCGTAGATCGCGAATTGGAAGCCCTTCGACTTTACATCGAAATGGAAGCCATGCGGTTCAGCAATCGCTTTGATTATGAAATAACCCTCAGCCCGGAAGTGCACCCTGAACAAATAGAATTGCCGCCGCTGCTCATCCAGCCTTATGTGGAAAACGCCATTTGGCACGGGTTGATGCACAAAAAAGAAAAAGGGAAAATAGCCGTGAACCTTTTTAAGGAGGGAGAAACCCTCTGCATTGTTGTTGAAGACAATGGCGTTGGGCGTACCCGGGCAGCAGCCCTGAAAAGCAAATCAGCAACATCCCAAAAATCGCATGGCCTTCAGGTAACCGCCGAACGCATGGATTTGATTCGCCTGTTGTATGGGCTAAAGGCAGCTACCCATATTGAAGACCTCGTTGATCGCCATGGCGCACCAGCAGGAACCCGGGTGACCATTAGATTAGATACCAACCAGTAACCAGTAACCAACACGCACGCCATGCTCAAAACCTATCTCATTGACGACGAACCTTATTGTACGGACGTACTGCGCTTGCTGTTGGAAAAGCATTGCCCGGAAATTCAGGTCACAGGTGTTTTTAACGATGCAGAAGCAGCACTGGAGGCCATTCGCAACATCCCCCCCGACCTTGTTTTCCTCGATATAGAAATGCCCTTACTGAATGGTTTCGACCTGCTGCGGCAATGCGACCCGATAACGTTTAAACTGATTTTCACTACCGCCTACGACCAATATGCAGTCAAAGCATTTAGATTCAATGCTTTAGATTATTTATTAAAACCAATAGACCGGGATGAACTGATTCGCGCTGCTGAAAAAGCACAATCTGCGCCCCTGCTGCTGCAAGCCCAGGTGGAGGCTGTGCAATACCTCAAAACCAACCCGGTACCCGACAGAATTGCCTTGCCGGTTGGATCCGAGCTGCTTTTTGTAGAAACCGCCGACATTCTGTTTTGCGAGTCGGATGGGAGCTATGTTTCTTTTCACTTAGCTACCCGGAGCAAGCCGGTTATTGTGTCCAAATCCCTGCGCGAAGTGGAAGAATTGCTCAACAACCCGCTATTTTTTCGATCCCACAACTCTTACCTCGTCAACCTGAAACACATCGAAAAAATTGTTCGGACCGACGGTGGCGAAATTGTGATGCGAAATAAACGCTCGCTCCCTGTTTCCAGGTCAAAAAAAGCAGAGTTGATGCAGGTGATTGCCAAATTGTGAACGCTGCTTACTTCGCCCAGCCGTTGAATTCTTTGAGGCGCTCATAAACAATGCCCGTTAACAGGCTCAATGCCAGGCCCATCGGCAAACCTACTGCCATGCTGCTGATTGCCAAACCAAAGCCAGCGCCGGTGATGATACCAAGTGCCATCCAAACTGTGAAAAGAGATTTTGAAATTTCCATTGGAACTGATGTTTTTATTGTTGTTTAATCAAACTGACAGTTGATAATTATGTCGTTATTGGCAGCTTGAAAGAATATTTGTGATAAAAAAAATATAAAAACAGAATTTGATTGCAAATGTATGCGTTTTTTTAAAGCCAAACAGAATTTTTATAAAAATGTTCGATTTCTTCGACGAATCAATGAAAAAAAGGTCACTAACTAAAAAAGATTTTGTGGAAAACTTGTATTTTGACCCAAAAGCCACTTATCTTTGCCGTCCAATTAGAAAAAGAAATTTTTTGCCATGAAAAAAGGTCTCCATCCGGAAAACTATAGAACAGTTGTGTTCAAGGACATTGCTACTGAAGAAACCTTCCTGACACGCAGCTGTGCCAATACGAGAGATACCATCGTTTGGGAAGACGGAAAAGAATATCCATTGGTTAAAATGGAAATTTCCAGCTTCTCTCACCCCTTCTTCACCGGTAAGATGAAGCTTGTGGATACGGCGGGACGTATTGATAAATTCAACAAAAGATACGCCAAGAAAGAAGCATAAGGCGAGTCCTTTTGCTTTGAACGGGCGCCAGGCCCCGATCTTTCCCAAGGTCGGGGCTTTGCGTTTTTAGCTCCCCGCAGATGATGATTCGTTGCAAAGGGCTAATGAAATGCGCTATTTTTCTTTATTTTGTCGCACTGCTTTAACTATCCAAGAAAACACCGATTATGACCAACGTCATCCTCTTCGACAACGAAGTTCGGGAGCGCTTGCTGCCGCTAACCTATACCAGGCCCGTAGCTAATTTGCGCATTGGTATCCTGACCATTCGGGAAAAATGGGAACTCCATATGGGTGGAACGGTTTCTTACATTACACAAGACTATTTAGCAGATCGTTATCCAATTGAATACGAGCAAGATAATTATTTGGTTAATGCCTCTGCTTTGCCTTCTGACCAGCTTTGCCGGCTGCTGCGCCAAATGGAGCCCAATGAAGCTTTCCTGCACAATGGGGAATTGATTGCTGCCCGGATGGACGACAAGCAAATTGAGCGCCTGATGCGCGACGAGGACATTCACGAGCTTAAAGGCATTGATTTAGAAAATACTTCTTTTTTGAAAATCAACCACTTGTGGGATATTTTCCGCCTCAACCACCTGGCCATTCAAGAAGATTTTGACTTAATCACCAAAGGTCGGGAATCACAGGCAATCAGCCCAACCAATCAACTGCTGGGTAAGGAAAATATTTTTATCGAGCCGGGCGCCCGGGTAGAATGTTCTGTACTGAACGCGACAAACGGCCCCATCTACATTGGGAAAAATTCGGAAATTATGGAAGGTTGCCTTATCCGGGGCGGCCTGGCTTTGTGCGAAGGCGCAGTGCTCAAAATGGGAACAAAAATTTATGGTGCCACCACAATAGGTCCGGATTGCAGAATTGGCGGCGAGGTCAATAATTCGGTCATCCAGGCCAATTCCAACAAAGGCCACGGCGGGTATCTTGGTAATTCGATTCTTGGCGAGTGGTGCAACCTGGGCGCAAGCACCAATGTATCCAACCTGCGCAATACCTATGATGAGGTCCGGATCTGGAATTACGAAGACAACAAATTTCAGTCCACTGGTTTGCAATTTTGTGGCCTGATCATGGGCGACCACTCCAAAAGCGGCATCAATACCATGTTCAATACAGGAACTGTTGTGGGCGTTTGCGCCAATATTTTCGGGAGCGGTTTTCCGCCCAAGCACATTCCTTCCTTTAGTTGGTGCAACGATGGCGTATTGGAAACTTACCGGAGCGAAAAAGCTTTCGATATGGTTGAAAGAGTTATGACACGCCGGGGTGTTGTATTCGA
Organism: Saprospiraceae bacterium; assembly: GCA_013361075.1. Classification (GTDB taxonomy): domain Bacteria; phylum Bacteroidota; class Bacteroidia; order Chitinophagales; family Saprospiraceae; genus JABWAJ01. The sequence continues at coordinate 4,459 of JABWAJ010000350.1, forward strand.
TACCGATGAACGACTCATTCTGCTGCGCATTCTGGAAGACACCTCCCTGCAACGCAACTGGGAAAATGAGTCTGGCTTATGAAAATTCCCCGATGGAAGTTCTGGCTGAGCTACCTCTTTGAACAACACCTCGAAAGTACGTCGAGCGAGCACAACCCATACCTCAATGTCAGTTTGGTAAATGGGCGGTTTCAATTGGCCACAGCCAATGCAGTATATTCGTTTGCAGACCTTTACTCAAATTTTCGCAGAGCTTTCCAGGAAATTGATGTCAAAAACCGCCCCATCCTTGACGTACTGGTTCTGGGTTTTGGCCTTGGCAGCATTCCCTATATGCTGGAACACGTGTTTAAATGCCGGTTCAACTATACTGCTGTAGAAATCGACGAAGAAGTGCTGTATCTGGCTTCTAAATATGCCCTTCCTGAAATTGTTTCCCCTATCGAATTGGTCACCGCCAACGCCATTGGTTTTGCAGCGCAGTGTGAAACGCAATACGACCTGATTTGTATGGATGTTTTTTTGGATGACAGCATCCCTGAAGATTTCGAAACTGCGGATTTTCTGGGCGATCTCAAAAAAATGCTCCGCTCTGAAGGCATCCTGCTCTACAACCGCCTGTCTTATTCCGAAACGGATAAAAAAAATTCGCGCGCCTTTTTTGATGAGGCATTCCGCAAAATTTTTCCGGATGCTGCTTTAATCGACACCAAAAACAACTGGATCCTGGTAAACAGGCCTTTCAAAAGTTAGGCCGGTTCAATTCGAGGCAGCAAAAAAGCACTGACTTCAGCAATCGTTTCCACCGCCCTGAAATTGGGATGTTCTAGGTGAAAATCTATTTTTTCGTGCTCCCAGGTAGTATGGTAAGGCACATGACAGCCATGCCCGCCAATATTCAGAACCGGCAATACATCCGATTTCAGAGAATTGCCAATCATCAGAAACTGATCGGGTTGGATATCAAGGTGCCGGATGAGTTTTTCGTAATCTGCTTCCTGCTTGTCTGACATAATTTCGATGTGGTGGAAAAAGTGTTCCAGCCCTGATTTTTTCAACTTCCGCTCCTGATCAAGCAAATCGCCTTTGGTGGCTACCACTAGGCGGTAATGCCCTTTGAGCTGTTCGAGCAACGTTTCTACCCCATCCAGAAGTTCGATTGGGTGGTCCAGCATGCTTTTCCCTTCCTGAATAATTTTTTCAATTACGCGGATCCCCAGGGTTCCTTCAGAAACCTGAATTGCGGTTTCAATCATGGACAGCATGAAGCTTTTGACCCCAAAGCCGTAGAGCCTCAGGTTGGCGATTTCTGTTTGCAGCAACTCGCGTGAAACGGTATGCTGTGGCAGGTAATCTTCCAGTAGTTCACAAAAACGTCGTTCTGTTTCCTGAAAATAGGGTTCGTTAACCCAAAGTGTATCGTCGGCATCGAAGGCAATGACTTCTATAGGCATTGGTTTAGTTATTTGTTATAAGTGACTGATGATGCTGGAATAATGGGGACATAAAATCGTTATTACGAGCCATCCGCAACTCATAATCAATAAAAACAACAAATAACCAGAAACCATTAAAGATCGTTCAACTTGCGCCGCACCGCCTCAATGGCTTTTTTCTGTTGTTCTATTTTGTCCAGAGTATCGGCGTGGTCCTTTTCGTTTTTGGCGATGCCCTCCTCTGCTTTTCGGATGGCTTCCCGGGCGCGTTCGATGTCTTTCTGATAGCGCTCCGTACCGCTTTGCAGTTTTTTCAGGTCGTTTT
>JABWAJ010000351.1 GCA_013361075.1 Saprospiraceae bacterium
CTGCGTTGGATTTTTTCGCCGTAGCTGCCAGCTACGTCTGCAAAATCCGCCTTGTCTAAAACAAAATTTCCTCGCTTTCGCTCCGTCATGAAATCCCGAGCAAGCTCTAAGGTAACGAAATTAGGCATGAAGTCACCTCTCAAAAAAAGCTTACCTTTGCCCCCTCAATACAAAACCTGAATCATGTCTGAAGAAACGAAACCATGCCCACAATGTGAATCGCTTTATGGGTACGCTACGGGAGAAAAATCATACGCGTGCCCGGAATGTGGTCATGAATGGACGCTCGAATCGCTGGAAAAAGAGGACATCCTGGTAGTGAAAGATTCCAACGGGAATGTATTGCAAAATGGAGATTCGGTCATTGTGATCAAAAACTTACCGGTAAAAGGAGCTTCGCTGCCCATAAAGGCGGGCACCAAGGTGAAAAATATTCGGTTAACCGATGGCGATCACAATATTGATTGCAAAATTGAAGGTTACGGGGCCATGGCGTTAAAATCAGAATTTGTCAGAAAAGCCTGACCCTTACTTTTCAAATAAGTACTATCCTTGTGGGCAAATGTCCCTCCATACCTGCCTGATTTGGAGGTGATTCCAATCGAATTTGTGCTTTCTATCCATTTTTGAGGAGTAGGAGACAAGCTCTAAAATCCGGCAGAATCCATTTGTCAATAAATATCTTAAAAAAAAGCCCCATGAGTAAGTAACATAAGCATCTGTTTTAACATTAATGGGTAAAATGCGCCTTGCCCTTCCCTTTTGGGTACAGGTTTGCAGCATTAAGCAACCTTTTTCAACAAAAAACCATTTATTAATGAAGAAGCAACAAGCCATCAGCATTCCGACCCATTTTTTGCCAGCAACCTTCAAAACCCCAACCCGCCAAATCTGGTTTCCATTCCTCTTAATGGTTGTATTATCCAGCTTTTATGCCTGCCAGAAGGACCTTGAAGGGCCCGACCCCTGCTCTTCGGGCCAAAACAATTGGAACGTGAACCTGACTGTTCAGGATAGCCCGCCCTCCTCTTTCGATAACGCTGTACTCCTTTTCAGATCGGGTGAGCCGATTGACATAAAGTTGACTCTTTCCCCGTCAGAGCGGAATACCTGCCCGGAACAACATTCGGTGGAGGTGCAACTGATTCAGGCGACTTCCAGGTACAATTCTTTGCCACCACAGGTTGTTGCTACCCTTTGGAGCAGTGTAGTAAATGCTCCGGACAGCTTTTTATTGCATGAGCGCTTCATGCCGCCAGCTGGCAGCGGAACCTATGCCTTTTTAGCAACCTTACGGGATGCGGAAGGTAAAATAGTGCGTAAAATAACAAGCAAATTTTTCCATGTTCAACAGGTGGTGAGCGAAGAACGCCCTAATATGATTGGTATTTATAGCCCGTACCACGGACAGGAGATAAAAAAAGGTGACCTCATTCCTTACGACCTCTATTTCGGGTTCATATCAGGCTTTTGTTTTGAAGGGAAAGTTGAAATATTTGATGAAAATAATCAATTGATTGACGTGATAAAAGAAGATGGGGCCCTACCCACTACCATGTGGGGGCAGCATATTCTAAACAAGCCTGGAAAATATATCTTCAAAGCTTCGGTCTGGTCTTGTTCCCCATCATCCACAGGTGAGCTGTCTTTCTACAGCATGGCCTTTAACGAGTTTACCATCAAAGATTAAAATCTGCTTCAGAGGAAAACCCACTAATGGTAATGGCGCGGCGAGTGCAGGACTTATCGGGTGAATGTGCTGGATATGCGCCGGGCTGCTTCCTGATGCTGAAAATTGAGAAACCACAAAACGAGGGCAGACATGGTTCGTTGACAACGGGCCGTGAGCGCGCATTGAAGTATTTCCCGGTAAATGAATTGCCGAACAATTGCTGATCAGCGTCTCTTTGGATTTATTTTAAAAAGCCACTTACGGCTTCATAAAGTTCAGCGGCGCCGATTTGCACTGACACCGTGTGCAGGGTGGCAGCACTTGCAACCGAAGGGTCGCCGCTTTGCTGGGGCGGATTCGGTGCATATTGGATTGAAAGCTGGATTTGCCGGGCTACTTCTGCGCCTCTTAAAATTTCCACAATGGCCAGAGCTTCATCAATACCGGAAGAAATGCCGCCTCCGGTGACCCGGTTCTGGTCAATCACATAACGGGGATACCCCGGGGCTACAATTACCTTCGGGAACAGGGATAAGACATTTTTGAAGGCCCAGTGGGTGGTACAGGAATAACCGTCCAGCAGGCCGGCCCTTGCCAGCAGCAGGGCACCGACACAAACAGAGCAGATGAGTTGTGGTTTTTTGGCTTTTTTTGCACTGGCAACCTGGCTTTTGAGAAAGCCATAGAAAGGATCTTCTGTGTTTTTTAACAGGGCCTGGAATTTTTTTCCGAAACCTCCGGGAATGAAAATGACGTCCAGACAATCAGGCGCGTCCTTATAGCCTGTTTCCACCAGCCAGGTCAACCCTTCCAGCGATTTGAATTTTTCTCCTTTTTTTCGGCCAATCAGATGGAGGGCAACCGGCTGCGGGCCCCCACCGGATAAAGATTGTAAAAAATAAAATACCTGGTTGGGTCCGGCGACATCGAGGGCATCAAAGTCGTCATAAATAACAATGCCGATGTTTGTGGTTTTCATGAAATGAGTGGTTTAATTCTGCGTAATTTTTTTCGGGTAAATAATTTCATAAAAATAAAAAAATTACCCGCATCCTTTTTTATTCAGCAAAACCCAGTCAATAGCAGGCGGTTTCGGGTAAGTTTTTTTTAAAAATTGATGGTATTCTTTTTCGAAATCCAGCTTAGACTTAAGGATTATTTTTTCCATGTGCTCAACGCCATGCCGCCATAATGCTTCAAATTTAACCAATCCGTACTGTTCTACAAAAAATTGTACGGTACTTCCGGCTTGCAAATACGCGGCGATCTCGGGAAGTTGCCTGAATTGATGAAATAAAGAATCTAAAGAGGCCAGTTTATTGGTATGAAGCAAGTTTGCAGCTATGGCATGAATGGGATACGTCATGCAGGGATTATCGGCATAAACGGCAATGCCTTCCTGTATCCATGCCGTGGGTTCGGCTGCATAACCGCCAAATTGGTTGATGGAAACGATGTGCATGAGTTCATGGGTATGATAAGCTCTGGTCGAATCATTGGTAGCAATCAATAAGGTGTAGGCATCGGGTAAAGCATAGCCTTTGGGGGCCATATTGAGGTATGGGCGCAATTTTTCCCGGTCATTAAAATAAATAATTTTCAGCGGGTAAGGTATTGGTTTATTGCCCAATAAACGGATGCAGTGATTTTTTGCCCGGATTGCATCTGCGATCAGGTGATTTATGTTTTTTTCAAAAAATGGGCCGGGTTCATAGTAAAAAGCCAGGTTGTCTTTTTCTATTTTAAAAAATTTTATGTTGCTATGATTCAAAATGGTATCAACAAGAGGGCCGAAATAGCTGGGTTCCGGCCAGATAGCCCATCCTTCAACAGGAGTGCTGTTGGCCAAAACACGGTTCGTTGTTTTGTGATCTGTTTTCGCACAACCTGCCAGCAGGCAAACTGCTGCCATAAAAATGACCGGCAAGGTTGTTTTATCCGGGTATGAGCAGGTTTTAGCAATCAAATCAGCAATTTTTTCCAGGTGTAAAATTAATGGCTTGCACCCGTAGGATTGTTAGGGTGGATGCTTTTTTATTTTTCAATAACGCAGGTCTTTAAGAATTTGTTAGGCGTAGCGAATCAGGAGTTTCTGAACAAACACTAAGCTGCCACCCCGCTAAGGCAACGTTCAACAGCACATTCCTGTGCCCCAAAAAGGGGGATTTTTTAAACCTCTTCCTCCCTGCCTTGTTCCATTTCCGTCAATTTTCATAGTTTCATGCTTGTTATCTGATCACCTTCAATTCCTTAGTATGAAAAAGCAACTATGTTTTCTGTTGACCCTCCTGGCTTTTACTCTCCTTTTCCAACCTGCGGTTGCCCAAAAAGAACCGGGCAATGGCGATCCGAAAAAAGAAAAAGAAGGCGACAAAAAAGACGCTGAAAAAAAATACCCTGACATCATTACAGCTGACGCCGTAACCGACCAGGGGTTGTTTACCGTCCACCAGGTGAAAGATAAATATTACTTCGAAATTCCCCTTGCCCTGCTCGGAAAAGAAATCCTCGTGGTGAGCTGCATTTCGGGCCACGTAAAAGGCCTTAATTTCGGCGGTGCAGGTATGAGAAGCCGCCCACAACAGGTGATCCGCTGGCAGTTGCAGGGCAAAAACGTCTTGCTGCGCTCGGTGTCTTACAACAGTGTGGCGGATGAAAACCTGCCCATTTATACCTCGGTCAAAAACAACAATTTTGAACCCGTGGTGGCGAGTTTTGCCCTCGCTTGTTACAATAACGACAGCACCGCCATTGTCTTTGAGCCAGGCTCGTTTTTTACCACCGACGTGCCCATGATTGGTGCTTTGTCGGACAGCGAACGCAAAGACTTTGCCATAAAAGGACTGGAAGAAAAACGCAGCTACATTGAGTCCATCAAATCGTTCCCTGAAAACACCGAAGTGCGCCACGTGCTGACCTACAAAGGCGACAAATTGCCGGATAACCAAATCACGGGCACGCTGTCTGTCGGCATGAACCAGTCGTTCATCCTGCTACCGGAAACCCCAATGCGGCCGCGCTTAGCCGATGACCGGGTCGGCTATTTCGGCATCCGCCAGATTGACTATGGTCTGGATGAACAAAAAGCTGCCGCACGCCGCTACATCACCCGCTGGAAATTAGAGCCGAAAGACGTTGCCGCTTACCGAAGGGGCGAATTGGTAGAACCTGTGAAACCCATCATTTACTACATTGACCCGGCTACACCGGAAGAATGGCGTCCGTACCTGAAGCAAGGGGTGAACGATTGGCAAAAAGCCTTCGAAAAAGCGGGTTTTAAAAACGCCATCATGGCTAAAGATGCGCCAAGCCGGGAAGAAGACCCCGACTGGAGCCCCGAAGACGTACGCTATTCTGTGATCCGCTATGTGGCCACCGACATCCAAAATGCGATGGGCCCCCATGTACACGACCCCCGCACGGGCGAAATTCTGGAAAGCGACATCATCTGGTACCACAACGTGATGAACCTGTTGCGCAACTGGTTTTTCATCCAGACCGCTGCGGTGAACCCCGAAGCCCAAACGGTGAAATTTAAAAAAGAACTGATGGGCGAACTCATCCGCTTTGTCGCGGCGCACGAGGTGGGCCACACGCTTGGGCTGCCCCACAACATGGGGTCGAGCTGTGCCTATCCGGTAGATTCCCTGCGCGCGCCGGGCTTTGTGCAGCGCATGGGCGTTGCGCCTTCCATCATGGACTACGCCCGCTTCAATTATGTGGCGCAACCCGAAGACAAAGGCGCTGGCCTGATGCCAACCATTGGCCCTTATGACAACTGGTCGATCCAATACGGCTACACCTGGTTTCCGGATGCGCAGAGTGTGGAACAGGAAAAAGACATCCTGCACCGCATGATCCTGGAGCGCGCCAACAACCCAATCTTCCGGTTTGGACAACAACAGGGCCGCGTGCTCGACCCAAGCGCCCAAACCGAAGACATTGGCAGCGATCCGATAGCGGCAAGCCTGCTGGGCATTGCCAACCTGAAGCGCATCACCGCCAGGCTGATTGAATGGACGGCGGAAGACGGAAAAGATTATGCCAACTTAGCCGAATTGCACAACAACGTGGTTGGTCAACTTCGCCGCTACATTGGCCACGTAGCCAACAATGTGGGTGGCGTTTACGAATACGACAAAACTGCCGATGAGGCAGGTGTGGTGTACAGCCATGTATCAAAGGAACGCCAGGCTGCTGCCGTTCGCTTTATTACGGAGCAGGTGTTTTCGACCCCGACCTGGCTCATTGATCCGGAAATACAGGCGAGGATTGGTTCTACCGGTGCCCTCGCACAAATCAGTGGCCTGCAAACCCTGGCGCTCAGCACCTTGTTCAACGCAGACCGCCTCAACCGCATGATGGAAAACGAAACCCTGAACGGGGCTGCGGCTTACTCAGCTGCGGCGCTTTTCGACGACACCCGCAAAGCAGCGTTCAGCGAATTGGCGGGTGCAAAAGCCATCACTCCGTACCGCCGTATCCTCCAACGGGCTTACATCAGCCAGATGGGCGACCTGCTGGCACTGCCGGGCAGCCCATA
>JABWAJ010000352.1 GCA_013361075.1 Saprospiraceae bacterium
ATGACCGCAGTAGTCAAAATCAATATAGACGAACTCGACAACAATTTTGTTGAGCATTTGAAACGGGAATTTGCCCACGCTTCTCTGGAGATTCGGGTACACGACCAGGAAGATGCTGCATCGGCGTTTGCGGAAGGTGATTTTTGGAATTTGATCGAACTGCTGGATTGGTCGGAGGAAGAAGACGATGCAAAAGTAGTGGAACCAGTCATTCAGGCATTAGAACGCTTGCCATTGGCTCATATTTACCGTTTTGCAGACCTCTTGTCTGAAAAACTCTGGTATTTGGATACCAAGCAACATGCCCAGGTCTTTTTAGACGATCCGGAAGAAGAAGGCTATTTGTCTGTGGATGATTTTCTCTATGCCCGGTGCGCGGTGGTTGCCAATGGTCGGGAATATTACGAAGCGGTGCTCGCCGATCCTTCCCGGATGCCCGTTGATTTTACCTTTGAACCGTTACTGTTTGTTGCCATGACTGCCTATCAACGCAAGACTGGTAAACAATTCATTGCGTTGCCCGCCTTTAACTATGAAACGTACAGTAATAAAAAGGGATGGGAATAATAAGGTGCGATCATGAAAGACCACGGCAATTCCAATCGAAACAAAAAGCCGCATCACCTGTACGAAATTCGTGATTCGCTTGATGATGATGTATTTAAGTATGGAATCAGCCATGGTCCTGTTGATAAAGACGGGTATTCAAACAGAATGAGGATACAGGTTGATTTTCTAAATCTTGGAGTCAAATGGCTTCGGTTTTTTGGCCGGATCATCTTATTTGATATTCCTGGCAGGAAGGAAGCAAAACGAATTGAACGAGAACATATTCGAAAGCATAGAGAAGCGCATGGACACAACCCAAGAGGTAACATTAAAGATTGAGATGGGCTAAATTCATGATGATGAGCACTACCCAACTTCTTGCGAAACCCCATTATCCCATCTTAGACGGACTACGTGGTGTGGCTGCCATTATGGTGGTGATCTTCCACATTTTTGAGGCGCATGCTACCACACATCTCGATCAAATCGTGAACCACGGGTACCTGGCGGTGGATTTTTTCTTCGTGCTGTCGGGTTTTGTCATTGGTTACGCGTATGACGACCGTTGGGGCAAGATGACGCTGGGCGACTTTTTCAAGCGTCGCCTCGTCCGACTTCATCCGATGGTGGTGGTGGGCATGATCGTTGGCGCAGTTTTTTTCTATTTTCAGGGCTATTCGTTGTGGCCCAGCATCAGTGAGACACCCGTTTGGAAAATGTTGCTCGTGATGGTCATTGGATTTACGCTGATTCCCGTATCGCAGGCACTGGACATAAGGGGTTGGTACGAAATGCATCCGCTCAATGGCCCGGCCTGGACCTTGTTTTTTGAATACGTTGCCAATATTTTATACGGTCTTTTTATCCGGAATTTTTCAAAAACGGCCCTTTCCATCCTGGTTTTTCTGGCAGGTTGTGCCCTGATTCACCTCGCCGTCACCAGTCCGAATGGTGACATCATCGGCGGGTGGTCTGTCGAACCGACCCAACTGCGCATTGGGTTCACCCGGCTGATGTACCCCTTTTTTGCAGGGTTGTTGCTGTTCCGGATTGGAAAACTAACTCATGTCAAAAATGCGTTCTTTTGGTGCAGCCTGCTGATTGTGACGGTGCTTTCCATCCCCAGAATCGGAGGCAGCGAGCATTTGTGGATGAATGGCCTTTACGATTCCCTGACCATCATCATCTTTTTCCCCATCATCGTTTTTCTGGGGGCAAGCGGCGAGGTCAAAGGGAAATTTGCCACCCGCCTGTGCAATTTTTTTGGCGATATTTCCTACCCGATTTACATCACTCACTATCCGATCCTGTACATCTATACCGGCTGGGTACGCGATGGCAAAATCCCGTTTCAGGAAGCATTGCCGGTTAGCCTGCTTGTGCTGGTGTCCTGTATTGCGCTTGCTTATGTTTGTTTGAAGTGGTATGATGAGCCGGTGAGGGTGTGGCTGAGGCAAAAGGTGCTAAGGGGATAGTAGAAACAAAGAGGCCCCTTGAGGACAAACCTGAGTTCATCAGCTAAAAGAAGATTACAATACTCAATCTATGGATTATTCAACCTTTCCAAAAATAGAACTGCACCTGCATCTGGACTGCTCTCTAAGTTATCATGTGGTTCAACAACTGGCACCGGGCATTAGCTACGAAAGCTATCTGGAATCATTTGTTGCACCGCCGAAATGTACCGACCTTGCCGATTACCTGACCCGGGCAGTGAAAGGTTTTGAGCTGATGCAAACAAAGGAAGCTTTGCGCCTTGTGACGCTGGATTTGTGCGATCAACTCCAGGCCGATCATGTCGCCTATGCCGAAATCCGGTTTGCGCCGCTGCTACATCTGCAAAATGGCCTTACCCCGACCGAAGTTGTGCAAACAGTGAACGACGCCCTGGCCGAGGGCATGGCAAAAACCGGACTGATTGCCGGGCTTATTCTCTGCACGCTTCGCCACTTTTCCGAAGCTCAAAGTATGGAAACCGTTGAATTGGTAGCGGAGTTTAAGGGAACTCATGTTGTGGGGTTCGACATCGCGGCCGATGAAGCGGGCTTTCCGATCGACAACCATGTAAAAGCCTTTGCCTTTGCCAAAGAAAAAGGACTGCACACCACGGCCCATGCCGGGGAAGCGAAAGGTGCCGAAAGTGTTTGGGAAACCTTGCAAAACTTTCGTCCGTCCCGGATCGGGCATGGCGTCAGGAGTGTAGAAGATCCCCGATTGCTCGACTTCCTGAAACAGCAAAGCATCCACCTCGAAGTGTGCCCAACCAGCAACGTTCAAACGAATGTAGTTGAAACGATCAAAGACCACCCGGCAGACGCCATTTACCGGAGTGGCGTTTCGATGAGTGTCAATACAGACTGCCGGACGGTTTCCAACGTGACACTGACCCACGAATACCATGTCCTGCAACAGGAATTTAACTGGCACAAAGCCCATTTTTTGACCTGCAACCTGGAAGCCATCGATCACGCCTTTGCTCCGGAAGAAAAGAAGGAAGCTTTGCGGGCCATCATCCGGAAAGCCTATGAGGCGTAGCCATCCAAGGGCGCTTTTTTTAACGTCAGCAGCGTTACATTGCTATGGAAGGCCATTTCCCGGGTGATGCTTTGTCCAAAGAGTTTTTCAAAAAAAGTGGGTTTATGAGTAAACATGGCCAGGATATTGGCGTCGCTTTCCTTGATGTATTCATCAATGGCGTTGATCACCTCGCTACTCACTTTAGTATGTACTGAAATTTCGGGATAGGCGTGTTTTTCCAGCAGGTCGTCCAGTAGGATACCGGTATCAATTTCTTCCGTAAATTCCGGGGAAACGATGTGCAATATATGAATGGAGGCCTGAAACAACTGGGCAAAAGGAAGAAGAGCTTCCAACTCCTGTTCAACATCCAGAAAATCTGAGGCGTAAACGATTTTGTGGATGTTGCTGAAATAAGCCAGTTCCGGTACTGTAATTACCGGGATTTTGCTACTGGCAATAACATCTGTCGTGTTGCTGCCCATCAGCACTTTTTTTAACCCCGATGCCCCTTTGGTTCCCATAATGATGAGGTCAATTTTGTTTTTATTGGTGTAGGCTTCTATAGCAGCTTTCAGCGACATTCCAGCCCCCACATGGCAACTGACTTCAATGTCGTTTCCAACTTCATCTTTGAGTTTTGCGGCCAAAGCTTCGAGATCGGCTAAAGCATTTTCACTCATAGCATTTATCAAAAGGCCCGGCTTGAAAGACGTAGAAGCACGCGGAATAGCATTCATGTACACAGCATGGAACAAAATGATCTTTGCGTTAATTTTCCGGGCTAATTTGGCGGCATAATAAACAGGAATGATAGAAGCTTTTGAAAAATCTGTTGGCAATAAAATGTGCATCTTCGCCATGTTAAAGTTTTAATTTTGCTGTGATGAAAATCGCGGACAAACGCTCTATTTCAATGGCAAAGAAGTGGGCAAAAAGTGGAAGTGGCCATGACTTTCCTCAACCAGCGGGCAGGTATTCGTCATTGATATTTGAAGTATGGCCAATCAATTGACAGCGCCCAGCAGTTCATGCAACTTTTTCAGCTGCACGTTGCTTCCCAGTACGATGAAGCTACAGCCCGGCTGCAGGGCAATATCCGGGGAAGGATTGATTTCATAACGACCATCCTGATTGCGATAGCCGATAATGTTGATTCCTGTCTGGTGCCGGAGGTGCAACTCCCTGATGGGCAAAGTACGAAATTGCGGCTGGAGTTGCTCGTAACGGATTTCTTCAAACCCAATATCTGCATGATTTTCGCTGGTAATGAAGGAAAAAAACTCCAGGGCACCGGGTTTGCTCACTAAGGTCGCCATATAGAAACCGCCGATTTGTTCGGGCATGACGACATGGTTGGCACCTGCTTTCAGCAATTTTTTCCCTGCTTTGGGCTCCATTGCCCTGCTGATGATGTTGAGCCTGGGATTGAGCTGGCGGGCAGTGAGTACAATGTACAGGTTGTCGGAATCGTCGGCCAGTGCGGTAATGGTGGCCCTGGCCCGAAGGATTCCGGCAGCCAGCAGGGTTTCATCCTGGGTGGCATCTCCTTCTATGTAAAGCAGTGGAGGGTCGCTGTGCTGCAGGCGGTCTATTTTGTCAACAGCATGGTCAATGACTACAAATGGAATGTTGTGGGTCAGGAGGTTCAGAGAAATTTCCTTGCCATATTTGCCATACCCACACAGCACGACATGGTTATTTAAGGAGTTGATTGCCTTTTGCATCCGTTTGAGGAACCAGTTTTTAAAAAAATTCACCTTCCAGAATATAATAAGAAAACACCGCCAGGAAGTAGGCAAATATGCCGATATTGAGCAGAATAATAAAAGAGGTAAATAAGCGGCCAGCGGCGGACAGGGGCTCTACTTCCATAAACCCAACAGTGGAAATGGTAATGATCACCATGTAAACTGCTTCCACCCAATTGTAATTCTCCAGCAGCATGTACCCTGCAATGCCTGTAATCATTTCAATACCCAACAGGCAAAGTGCTACCTTAAAATTCAGGATTTTATCGGGGAAGCGATTGGCGAGCTTAAAACGAAGCAGCGGCATATCCGGTTTTTTATCAAGGGTAAAGTTACGCATCTGTGGCATAGCAGATAGCTCATTTACCTGATTTATACCGGGTATTTTGCAGCGCTTACCGAAGCAGATGGATGCCGCCTTTTTCCTGGCGCACCCGGTCTGGTGCATCTGTTGCTAATTGGTAGGTTGCCAACCAGATATAATGACCTTGCGGCAATACTTTTCCTTTCAGGTGGCCATTCCAGCCAATAGCCGGGTCGTTGGTTTCAAACAGCAATTCGCCCCAGCGCGAAAAAACCCGAAGCCTGAAATTGACGAACGGGCACCGGAAGGGTTCCAGCTTAAAGACATCATTCACGCCGTCGAGGTTTGGCGAAAAAGCATTGGGAGAATACACCCGGCAACAGGGGGTTTCGGGCCAGGTTACCTGAGTGGTTGCTTCGCCGCAGCTGTTGGTGACCGTCACCCGGTAGGTTCCTCCGCCGGTAATGGAAATGGCCGCCAGGGTATCACCGGTAGACCAGCGGAAGGTTTCAGCATTATCCGACAGGGCGTTCAGGGTGAGGGGCAGGACGTCGCAGATTTCCGACACAGGTGCATGTTCGATTTGAACAGACGGCGCCTTACCCGGGCTGACAATAATGGTTTCCACCAGGGTAAAACAGCCATTGGTGACACTAACGCGGTACGTTCCGGGTGTTTCTGCCGCAATTTGCCGGGTAGTCGCTCCGGTCGTCCATGCATAGGTTTCTCCGGAGCACTCCGGTTCTATCGTCAGGGGAATTCCCGGGCATAGAAGCTGTTCGGTTGTGTCCTTTTCCAGGGTATAAAGCAGGCCGTCAAACCAAAAATCGGCCAGGTTATTCATGGCGCTGAAGCGGGTAGTACCGGTACTGGCTACGAAAGAAAGCAAATTGCGTTTCACCTCAGGATTTGGGCCGTCCGGGCAATAGACTACAGAGACTTCTATTTGCGGATTGGGAAAGTTTTCCTCCAGAAAATACAGACTTCCATCCGGGCCGATGTGCATTTGCCGGACATAGGCATTATCCAGGTTGGCAATAACTTCCTGGCTTGCAGCAATATCCGTTGCTTCCAGG
>JABWAJ010000353.1 GCA_013361075.1 Saprospiraceae bacterium
ATCAATCATATGGCAGAGCAGTTCCCTGATGCTCCATTTGCCTTCCGCGTACCGAAAATCCTGATGTGCTTCTCCGACGGACGCGAGCACATCCAGCATCCGGTAGTTTGATACACGCAATGCCTGAAGCAGGTCGGGTTCTTCCACCAGCTTGACATATTTTTTGTAAAAAGAAGGAATCGTTTGAAGATTAATGAGCATGTTATCTCGTGTTTTTGTTTTACCGGATGATTTGCACAAACCGCCTGGTAAGACCTGTTTATTCAGAAAATTGCAAATATTCGTGAATCCCTTTTGCCGCCATTTTACCTTCTGCTGCCGCGTTCACTACTTCCGCACCGCCATTTACCGCATCTCCGCCGGCGAAATACTTTGGATGGGCAGTTTGACGGGTTGCCGGATTGACCACAACCCGGCCCTGAGCGTCAGCTATGAGTCCTGGTATCCGGGAAAAGAGTTCGGTCATTTTGGATTGCCCGGTAGCTAAAATGGCGACATCGCAGGCGATTTCGAATTCACTTCCGGGAATGACTGCTGCCCTACCCTCGTCTTCCTGTGTTTTCACAAAGCGGACCGCCGACACTTGGCTTTCACCCAGAATCGCTACAGGTACGGCATTGAAAATCCCTTTTACGCCGACCGATTTTGCCAAATCATATTCAAATTCATACGCCCCCATTGCTGATTTCGACCGCCGGTAGACTAAGGTAACTTCTTCTGCCCCCAGGCGGGCCGATTCAGAAGCGGCGTCCATGGCGGTATTGCCACCACCAATGACAACGACTTGTTTGCCAACTTTGGCCTGCAATGGGTTAAGCTTCACTTGTTCGATAAATTCGGTAGCTCCAAAGCAATTGTCGAGGTCTTCACCCGGAATTTTGAGTGACCGGGTAGTGCCCAGACCGGTTCCCAGGAAAATGGCATCGTAATCGCTTTCTAATTCCTGCCATTGTTCAGGTGTTTGGATGGCTTGCCCATAGTGAACCTGAAAGCCAAATTGTTGCTGCAACCAGGTTACCTCGTCCAGTACATCCTGGTTGGTAACTTTATACGGCGCACAACCGTAAAGCGCCAGCCCGGAAGGATAGTCCCTTGCTTCAAACACCGTTACTTCATAACCGTGGGCGCGCAACTCGCAGGCACAGGAAATGCCCGAAGGCCCGGCTCCCACCACGGCTACTTTTTTGCCGTTATCCGGTGCAGGCCGGAACAACTGTTTTTGGGTATTGATAACCGATGATGTTGCAAAGCTTTGCAGGCGGCCGATTTCTATAGGTTTTACCTGTTGATGGTTGTAGACACAGGCACCTTCACAAAGCACTTCAGTCGGGCATACTTTCCCGCAAATATTGCCAAAGTAGTTTGAACTATAGATCGTCCTGGCAGCGCCTTCGACGTTTTTGGTATGAATTTGCCGGATGAACAAAGGAATGTCAATCCCGGTCGGGCACGCCTGAACGCAAGGTGCATCGTAGCAAAAAAGGCAACGGGAGCTTTCGTAATAAGCCATAGTAGGATTCATGTATGGCTTGATCTGCTCAAAATGCTGCCTGAGTTCTTGTTCGCTGGTTGGGCGTTGAAATTCTGCCATTTCTTTTTTTTAAAGAGTTGGCAGTCTTTCAGTTGGCAGTTGGCAGTCTCGACGTGTTCAAACACAAGACTGTCAGCTACCAACTAAAAACCTGCCAACTGACAAAGTTATAATTCCGTTAACTTCCCATAAGTCTCCGGCCTGCGGTCTCTGAAAAACTGCCATACGTTGCGCAC
Source organism: Saprospiraceae bacterium (assembly GCA_013361075.1). GTDB lineage: Bacteria > Bacteroidota > Bacteroidia > Chitinophagales > Saprospiraceae > JABWAJ01. The sequence continues at coordinate 1,768 of JABWAJ010000353.1, forward strand.
CTCTTCAATCATATCCAGATCAAATTCGGCCACGAGGAGTTCGTCTTTGTCTTCAGAAGCCTGAGCAAAAATCTGCCCACGCGGATCCACAAAGTAGGAAGAACCATAAAACTTTCCAACATTCCACGGAGCTTCTGTTCCCACGCGGTTGATGCAACCCATGAAATAACCGTTTGCAGCCGCATGCGCAGGTTGTTCCAGTTTCCAGAGGTATTGCGACAAGCCGGCTACTGTTGCAGACGGGTTGTAAACGATTTCGGCACCATTCAGCCCCAGAATGCGTGCGCCATCCGGAAAATGGCGGTCGTAACAGATATAGACTCCGATTTTAGCGTAGCGGGTATCGAAAACCGGGTAGCCCAGATTTCCGGGTCTGAAGAAGTATTTTTCCCAGAAACCGGAAGTATGAGGAATATGGTTTTTGCGGTATTTTCCAAGGTAGGTACCATCTGCATCAATTACAGCAGCCGTGTTGTACAAAAAGCCGGCTTGTTCTTTTTCATAAACAGGTACAATCATCACCATGTTGTACTTTTTCGCATATGCTGCCATGCGCTCTGTAGTAGGGCCAGGCACAGACTCTGCAGAAGCGTACCATTTATTGTCCTGCCCCGGGCAAAAATAGGGCGTATTGAATATTTCCTGCAAACAAAGAATCTGTACACCTTGCTTGCCCGCAGCATCAATGAACGGAAGATGTTTTTGTACCATCGCTTCCATGATTTCTTCGATGCTGCCCTGGCCTTCCGTCAGTGGGAGGCTCATTTGGATCAACCCTGATTTTATGATTCTTGGCATTTTATGAATTTTTGTTTTTTAACTACTGGTTCGTCAGCATCAGCCTTTGCGCAATTCTGGCACCTTAGCGGGAAACCATCTCCCGCATTACATTTATCAGATCACCAACCCTGCTTTTCCACGCTTTACAAACTGGCCATAACCTTTGTTGATCAGCACGTTACCTTCGTCAATGGCAACCTGGCCACGCAGCAGGACCGTTTTGCATTTTCCCTGCACGTTCCACCCTTCATAAGCCGAATAATCCACATTCATGTGGTGTGTGTTCACCGAAATGGTATGGGACTCTTCCGGGTCAAAAACGACGAGGTCGGCATCCGAGCCTGGAGCGATACAACCCTTTTTAGGATACATCCCAAAGATTTTTGCGGCGTTGGCCGAAGTCACTTCGACGTATTTATTGGCACTGATTTTTCCGGTACGCACCCCTTCAGACCAAAGCAATTCCATCCGGTTTTCGATGGCCGGGTGTCCGTTTGGAATTTTAGAAAAATCAGCTGCCCCCATCATTTTTTGTTCCCACATGAAAGGGCAATGATCGGTTCCTACCACCTGCACCAGGCCCTGGTTTAACCCGGCCCAAAGTGCTTCCTGGTCTTTCTTTTCCCGCAAAGGGGGGCTCATCACCCATTTTGCGCCTTCCGGATTTTTTTGGTAAAGCGAAGCGTCTAAGATGAGGTATTGGATGCAGGTTTCCACAAAAATTTTCTGATTTCTTGTAGTAGCCCGGCGCACAGCATTTAAGGCACCTTCACAGGTCATGTGCACAATGTAGCCTGGAACGCCGGTGTAATTTGCCATATCGCAAAAACGTCCGGAGGCTTCCGCTTCGGTCACTTCCGGCTGAGAAAGGTAGTGGTAAAGGGGTGACAGTTTGCCTTCAGCACGATGACGGGCAATGAGTTTGTCAATCATATCGCCATTGGTGGCGTGTACAGTGACCATGCCGCCCCGTTTTTTTACTTCCTGCATCAGGTCTACCATTTGCCCGTCGTCTATCATCAGGGCGCCTTTGTAGGCCATAAAGGTTTTAAAAGAGGTAATCCCCTCTTCTTCAACCATTTGAACAATTTCCTGTTTTGTATTTTCATTGAAATCGGTGACCGCCATGTGGAAGGAATAATCCCCGTAACAGTTGCCGTTCGATCTTCCCTGCCAGGCTTCCAGCGCATGGCGGAGGGGTTTGCCCTGCGTTTGCAATACAAAATCAATGACAGTGGTTGTGCCTCCATGCAGTGCTGCCAGGGTACCGGTTTCGTAGTTGTCACTGGAATAGGTGCCCATAAACGGCATGTCCAGGTGTACATGCGGATCGATCCCACCCGGAAAAACGACCTTTCCGGATGCGTCAATCACCTGATCCGCGTTCATGGTCAGGTTTTTTCCAATGCTGTGGATGGTCTCCCCTTCAATGTAAATATCGGCCTGGTAATTTTCCGATGCCGTCAGGATTCTCCCGTTTTTGATGAGTATGGACATAACACATATTTTCGCCTGCCAGCCCTGCCTTCGACTGCCGTTCGTTGAGCGGAGCAGAAACGAACGGTAGCAGAAGGGGGAGTTTGTGACGTATTTGTAAAAAAATAAGGTACTCCGAAAGTGGGTGTCTCATAGCCTTCGCATGAGCAGCCAATATACCAGCCCGCTCACCCCAAAGCCTACAAACCAGGCATAATTGTACAAATGTATAATCCATTCAGGCATGCTGTCTGCGCCGATCACTTTAATCGTTGCAAGGAATCCGGGTATATTGGGCAAAATCCCGGCTAATAAGGCAATGACCGCATCCATATTGAACCCGTTGCGGTAGCTGTACACTCCTTTTGTATTATACAATGCATTGACCGTCAACTGTTGTTTCCGGATAAAATAGTAATCCACGATCATAATCCCGCCTACGGGTCCCAATAAACTGGAATATCCCACCAGCCACGTAAAAATATATCCGCCTGGATCGGCAATCAGCTTCCATGGAAAAATCAAAATGCCCACAATGCCGGTAATATAGCCACCCTTTCGAAAATCAATTCTGGAGGGAGACAAGTTGGCAAAATCATTTGCGGGGCTGACAATATTGGCTGCAATATTGGTTGCCAGAGTTGAAACAGCAACAGCTATCATGGCCATACTCACCAGCAGTTTGTCGTCAAACTTCCCGGCCAGCACCACCGGGTCCCAGATGGTGGTTCCATAAACAATCGTAGTAGCAGAAGTGACGACAACCCCGATAAAGGAGAACAAAGTCATGGAAGAAGGAAGTGCCAATGCTTGCCCAACCACCTGCGCCCGCTGGCTTTTTGCATAACGGGTAAAATCCGGGATGTTCAGCGAAAGGGTTGCCCAAAATCCAACCATACCCGTCAATGCCGGAAAAAAGAAAGCAAAAAAAGAAGGGGTGTCGCTGAATTTCGATGGTTGTTCAAGGATGGGCCCTAAACCATTGCCCGCATCAATCGCCCAAAACAACAGGGCCAATGCAGCAACCGGCAGTACAAAAGCTTTGAAGACCATTAATTTTTTGATGCTTTCTACCCCAAGGTAAACCACATACATATTCAGGAGCCAGAAAAGGAAAAAAGTAATGGCCGGACCGGTTTGCAACCCAAACGAAGTGGGAAACACCTGTGGCAATGCATCAATTGAAGGAAACCAGAGCCGAACCATCTGGTACAGGGAAAATCCGCCAATCCAGGTTTGGATCCCAAACCACCCGCAGGCAACAATAGCCCGCAGGATAGCAGGGATATTTGCACCACGGATTCCAAAACTCGCCCTTGCAAAAACGGGGAACGGAATGCCATATTTTGCCCCCGCATGGCCATTAAGTACCATAGGAATCAAGACAATCAGGTTGCCCAGGAAGATGGTTAAGATGGATTGCCACCAGTTCATCCCTCCATCAATGAGCGAACTTGCGAGCATATAGGTAGGAATGCAAAGGCTCATGCTAATCCACAGGGCAGCATAATTCCAGGTATTCCAGGTTCGCTTGTGCTCGGGAACAGGTGCCAGGTCTTCACTGTAAAGGGAAGAAGCCGGGATGTCCTGAAGTTCGGTGTTTGCAATTTCACTCATAACGGTTACGCTTAATGCGCTTTGGGCTTCTTTTTGATACTTTTAAAATTTGGTTTCAGGAGCCAGATATAATGATTTCAAGGAAGTCTTCTGCTGAAATTATTTGGAGCTTTGGAAAAGGAGTTTGCTTCAGGATATCAAAGTGTCGGTCATTAGTAACCAGATAATCAGCATTTGCAGCAATAGCACAATCAGAAAATTTATCGTCATCAGGATCAGCTTTGATCAATCGCCATGAGATACGTGGATCATGACGAAACACAAACGGAGAATTAATCAAAGCAGCCATTGCCAATTCAGCCATTTTGAGATTAATACACTTTATAAAAATCTCTTCATATTCCAACAAAATAGAATTGCTGATACACAGATTGTAGTGTCCAGAGATGGCTTGCCTGAAAACAGGATTGAAGCGGGAGCTAGGGTTTATAGAAACCAGCATCACGTTGGTATCAACAACAACCTTCATCGCTGGTATGAAGTGCGCATGTGTTCACTCAACCACTGCTTCTCTGTTTCTTCTGTATATCCTTTTTCCTTCCATTCCTGTTCCATT
>JABWAJ010000354.1 GCA_013361075.1 Saprospiraceae bacterium
CAAACTGATCGAGCAGACGGGTTTTGGTGGCTTCTTCACTGGCGGCGGCTTCATAAATGTGGCTGCGCTGATCCGTATTGCGAATGGCAAGTCCTTTATCTACCATGATCTGCATCAGCTTCAGCGTGGTGGTGTACCCAACCTCGCGCTGCTCATTGAGCTTGTCGTTGACAAAGCGCACCGGGGAGGGGCCGTGTTGCCAGAGAATCTGAAGAATCTCTAATTCTGCTTCGGTAGGCTTGGGAATTTCCATTAACTTCGATGTTTATAGCTGATTAAAAACAACGCATTCATTCGGTTTTGGGGCTACTTTTGATGTAAAGTCGGGTGATTCTATCGGTGCGTTACACCAGTATTAAAGTTGTCTGAATGATTTCGCAATGCAAGTATATACGAAGACTTTCGTAAGTGCAAATTTATTTACGAATTTTTTCGTACTTTGTAAAAAATTAACAATTCCTGAAGGTTTGTTCTCTGTCTTTGCAACTTCAGAATTTTGTACAGCTATCTAAAAATCAAATTCTTATGGAAAAGAAGCCTGACATTAATCTGGAAAAATCAAGCCTGGAACGGGTGTGTGAAGTTTTATCGCTTGGCGGGCTTGCTTTTTTTGTCATCCTGATCGGAGTGACCTGGGGAAAATTACCGGCGACCATTCCCATCCATTTTGATCTGGCTGGAAAAGCGGACGGCTGGGGCAGTAAAGCCACCATCCTGATCCTGCCAGGCATTGCCTTATTCATTTATGCGACGATGACCTTAGCGGGCCGGTCACCAAAAAACATCAACTATCCCGTTCGCATCACGCCGGAAAACGCGGAACGCCAATACCGGCTGGCGCGTCATTTACTGGCCGTAATGAAAGCCGCTGTAGTTTGGGGATTGCTGGGGCTGACCTGGCTCATCATTTTCACGGCCCAATCCCCGACACCGGACTTGGGCAGTTGGCCGGCCTTTGTTTTGGTAGGGGCAGTCTTTGCGATCCTGGCGGGGTATTTGGTGCGGGCGTTGAAAAAATAGTTGTAATTACTCCTCATGGAAATGGACAAGATGGGTAGCCGCGCCCAATGCAGCAGATGGCAACTTCACTACTTCTTTCTTTTTGTCCTCTCTTAAGCAGGTTGAGACGGGATGAGATAGTACGGTACACAGTAGGTTTTTGAACCCGGGTTATGAAAAAAAGCAAGTGGCAAGAAGCAATTTTGTTGCGTAAAGCTCGAAATTTCCGCTATCAAACAGGTTGATCCCAAGAAATTATTGACTTTTGCCTCCTGCTTCTTGCCTCTTTACATAAAAACTTACAAATATTGAGTCTGCCACCTAAGGCATAGGATTACTACCAGCCCGGAATCACATTCAATCCAAACGACCCCTTCGTGTTTTTTTGCAATGGGATGGCGTAATACGGTTCCAGAACCAGTGCACCAAACAGGTTGATCCGCAAAGACGCTCCGGCACTAAACACCGGCTGAACGGGATAAACCGTAAATTCACCGTTGAACTCCGGTTCTTTGATGTTGAACTGGTTGTAATCGAACCAGGTCACCCCTCCATCTACAAAGAAGTTGAGGTCAGTGAGCAGCACGTTCGATTTGATCAACGCCAGTCTTTTCGGTCCCGTAAACGGAATGCGCACTTCAAAATTAGTCACCAGTAATTTACTGCCCAGCAACTGATCAAACACGTAATCGTTTTGCAAAAACAAGTCGAGTGCCGTATTGGAATTGTACCCACGAATGAACCACGGGTTGCCCACAAACAAGGGATTCAACTCGGTGCTGCCATCGCCATAACGCCCGTAGTGCATGGCCCGGAAAGCAAAAGCAACCGGTTTGTAAAAGCGATAAATGCGGTAATCGGCCGTCAATGCCGTAAAGTTGAAATCCCCGAAATACTGCTCAAACCCCAACCGGTAACGCTGTCCCTGAAGTGGGGCGGTCATGCCGAAAAAACTGTTGTCGCCCACCAAGGCAGCTTCTGCCGTGACAAGATTGAGGGAAGGCGGGGCATCCAGTTTCGTGCGATCCTGTTTGATCAGGTTGCCAAAATCGTCGTAGTAGTTGACCAATTTTGTGAGCTGGTTGCTGTAAATGGATCCGGAAGCGCCCACTTCAACCCGAAGCGTCGTGGAAAAAGGATATTGTGCAAAAAAGCCCAACTGGTCTTCAAAAAGCCGGTAAAGACTGAACTCATAGCGGTCGGTTCGGATAAAGACATCGTCGCCCACCTGCAGCGGGTAGTCAAATTGGATGTTGTCCAAGCTCAGACTCCGGTAAGGAGTGTGGGATAAGTAACCGCCCCAGTTGATCCTGCTTTTTCGGTTGATGTAGGCCACGGTTCCGCCAAGATCGCTGATTTCGCCATTAAGGGCCAGACTGGTGAAAAACTGGTGGTTTCCCATGATGTCGCTGAACAACAAGTCTACTCCGCCAGCAACTCCGGAAGTCGTTCCGAATACATTGTTGGTGCCAATGCCGATTCCTCCTCCCCCGCCAGCGTAATCCAGCTTGAATTTTGCCTTGTAGGGCTGCTCTTTGAGTTCGTCGCCAGCCAGATGTACCAAAGGTGCTGAAGAGCCGAGGTTAGCATCTACTTTGGCTGTAGCCTGCCTGTTCACGCGGGGCAATTGCGCCGCACTCAGGTCTACTGCTTTGGGGTCCACTTCTTTGTAAAGGAATTCATCTGACCTGGCCCGGTAGATGTTGTACCCGTTTTTGAGGTAATGGGTGTAGGCAATGCGGTTGTTGCGGCGTGCCAGACTAATCGCCGGCGAATAAGGAGTAATGCCACTGACGCCGGTCAGCAGATCTGTCAGTTGGTAAACCTTGCCTGAAGCGGGCACATACTGATAAATGTTGCGAAACCCATCCCGGTCTGACAGAAAAATAATGTTGTTGGCCGTATCAGGTATTGGGTTCAGGTTGTCGGCACCAGGGAAAATGTCGATATGACTGACGCGGTTGTCGGCCATGGTCAACGTGGCTAAGTTAAACGTCCATTTGCCATTGGTTTTTCCGCGCACCATGCTCAGTTCATCAGTTGCAAAAGCGAGGAAGGATCCATCTTCGCTCCACGCAGGGTGCATTTCCGAGTAACGGTTGTTCGTCAATCGGGTAATGCGCTTCGATTTGAGGTCATAGGAAAAAATATCTACCTGGCCATTGACCAGGCCTGTGAAAGCGATGGTTTTGCCATCTGGCGACCAGGCTGGATTTGTGAATGCCGGTACCCCCTCCAAAGGTGTTTCCAATAAGGATTTTCCGGTTTCCACTTCTTTGATAATGAGGATGTTGTTTCCGTTAGTGACGCCAACAAAAGCAAATTTTTTGCTGTCGGGCGACCAGGTTCCTGCTGATTCAATGTAGTTGAAATCGTCAATATGTCCGTCTTTGAGCGTACTGGCGACCCGACGGATGATTTTTCCGGTACGGGCGTCGGCGAGGAACAAGTCGGTTGTAAACAGATTTTTCTCAGAAAGGAAAATTACGTACTGGCCGTTGGGGCTGAGCACCGGCGAAATGTTCATGCGTCCGGCATTTTCATCATTGATGAGGGCTTTGCCAATCGTCCGCTCTTTTTTATCGCCAAGGTTTTCTCCAAAATGCCGCTTGATCAGGCTGACCCAAAGTTCCGACAGGTTTTCACTGCTCATGCCCAGCACTTGTTTGCAGGCTTCATCAAACCCGTATTTGGCTGTAGCCATAAACAACGGTTCAATGATTTCATCGCCTTTCAAACCGGTGACAAAAACCCAGAATGTATGACCGTACCGGTATGGGAAATACTGCGGATTGTTCAGTTTTTTGAGTGTCGGCACGTCGTCGTTCAGTACGGCATCGCGCATCCACATGGCGGTTTGTGCGTCTATGCTGCCAATGGACATGTATTCCGCCAGTCCTTCCACCATCCAAAGCGGGAGGTTGGACAGGTTATTCAGGGATGTCGAGTCGCCGTTTAGCACCAGATTGTATTGAAAAGCATGTACCAGCTCGTGCCCCAATACGTGGTGTGTTTGCTGATTAGACATGGCCAGCGGGAGTACTACGCGGTTTTTAAAAGCCTCTGTTACCCCGCCTGTTCCTACACTGATTTCTCCGGAAATGGTGTTCGTTTGTTGAAAGTCGGGGTGGTCGTTGTAAAAAATAAGGGGATTTCGGTTTGCGATGGTATCCAGCAATATACCCTGGTGAAAGCTGTACCAGCGTTCAGCTTGTTCAGCGAGATCCTGTAGCAGTGAGTCGTTATTCAGGTAGTGGTATATCTCAAAATGCGGTGTTTGGTGTACCCGGTAATCAAACTGTTCGTACCGGGGCTTGTTCCTTCCGAAATACTGCGCCTGGAGCGATATGGCAGCAAGCAGTGACAGAGCAACCAGGCTTGATTTTTTTATTGCCATACTAGATGTTTTTTGGTGATAAAGACAGTAGTATTAACAACTTAGGAATGTTATCATCCCTTAAAATCTTGCACTCATTCCGTTAATTTTGTCTTAAACTGAATTTGTCCGTAAGTTTACCGACACTTGAAAAGACGCCAGATGGAAAATCCCCTAATTTCAAAAAGCCATTCAAACAGATAACCACGGTTTTTATTTGCTGAAACTGGACGCTTTTGTCTGAATAAATAAACACCAATGTCTACACTTTTGATTTTTATTGTCATCTATTTAATTGGTACCTTATTGATTGGATGGTGGGCGGCCCGCCGGGTACACAACACCCAGGATTATGTCATTGCCGGGAGGAGGATGCCTATGTTTGTTGCAGGGTGCGCGTTGTTTGCTACCTGGTACGGCTCCGAAACCATATTGGGAGCACCTGCAAAATTTTCTGAAGAAGGGCTTCAGGGCGTCATTGAAGACCCTTTTGGCAGCAGCCTGTGCCTCATTCTGGTGGGGTTGTTTTTTGCAAGGCCTTTGTATCGGCTCAATATCCTGACCTTGGTTGATTTTTTCAAGCTCCGCTTTAGCCGTCGCATGGAAACCATTGCGGCCATCTTTATAGTGCCCTCTTATTTTGGCTGGATTGCAGCGCAAATGGTGGCGATGGCACTTTTGCTGAATGTTTTGCTGGGAATTGACTTGCCCTGGGGTATCCTTATTTGCCTCCTCGTTGTGGTCTTGTACACCTACATTGGGGGGATGTGGTCGGTTTCTGTTACGGATTTTGTGCAAACCATTATGATTATTGTGGGCATGGTTGCATTGGCTGTTTTGCTGGCGGAAAAAGCCGGCGGTGTTCAAAAGGTGCTGGCCAATGCGCCTGAAAATGCGTTCCAGTTCTTCCCGGATCGCGATTTGCAAAGTATGCTGGCCTATTTTGCAGCCTGGATCACCATTGGTTTAGGGTCGATTCCACAACAAGACGTCTTCCAGCGGGTTATGTCTGCAAAAAGCGAAAAAGCGGCGGTTGGGGCCTCTTTGTTATCCGGGGTAATGTACCTTACCATTGGGCTCATTCCATTGTTCATTACCCTTTGCGGGAAAGCCCTGTACTCGGATTTTGGCAACGACGACCCACAGAAAATGATCCCCATGATGGTCCTCAACCACGCCGGGATTGTCATGCAAATTTTATTTTTTGGCGCCTTATTGTCGGCCATTCTCAGCACAACAGCAGGGGCTATTCTGGCTCCGGCCACCATCATTGGCGAAAACCTCATCCGTCCGATCTATCGCAAAATGACAGATGAAATGCTGTTGCGGACCATGCGTTTTTCGGTTGTCGGTGTAGCGGTTTGCTCGGCGGTGATGGCAACCACCAACTCAAACATTTACGAATTGGTTGCCGATTCATCCGTGCTGAGCTTAGTTTCCCTTTTTGTTCCTTTAACTGCGGGGCTTTACTGGAAACGGGCATCCGATATCGGGGCATTATTGTCTATCATAGGCGGTATGGGCGGATGGATTGTAGGAGAAATTTTTGAAACCACTACGCCCACCCTGCTCATTGGGCTGGGATCCAGCATTGCCTTCATGATTCTGGGCAGCTTGATCATGCCGGATAAGACGTATTGGGAATTTAAGGAAAAAACGGGATGATTTGTTGAGTATTTGAAGATTCGAGTATTTGATGGCGTGAGCGTTCGACAGAGTGATTTGTTGAGGATGAGGATGTTAGGATGGATGGAGAAAAGATGGTGGCATTCATACGTCAAAGATTATGAGACAATTT
>JABWAJ010000355.1 GCA_013361075.1 Saprospiraceae bacterium
AGTGACCTTTACTGCCGGAATAAAAAAAAATACCTATCTTTAACAAACCTTTAAGCTCCTTTGAAGGTCATATTGGGACAACATCTGCGTTATGCACCAAAAATATCTTGATTTATCCATGAAGTACCTATTGTCCGCCTGCTTAATACTGCTTTTTGCTGTTACCGCGCTCCACGCCCAGGAAAATGAAAAACACCTGCTCCAGTTCAGCGGTATGGTGCTGGACGGTGGCGACGAACAGCTTTATCCGGTACCCTATACCAACATTCTGGTGAAAGACAAAGGGCGGGGTACGTACTCGGATTTCAAAGGATTTTTCTCTATTGTGGTGGAAAAAGGCGATGTGATCGTGTTTTCAGCGATTGGCTATAAAACCGTAGAATTCAAAATTCCCGAAGAATTGACGGAAGATCGCTATTCGATTGTGCAGCTGATGACACAGGATGTGATCAACCTGCCGGAAACGGTGGTATTCCCCTGGCCCAGCCGCGACCATTTCAAGCTGGAATTTCTGGCAATGGACGTCACGCCCGAATTGCAGGAAAAAGCCATGCAAAACCTCGCCAACGAAACGCTGCGCCGCATGCGCAACGAAGTCGTGGCCGATGGTAAAGAAAACGCCAGCTACTACATGCGCCAGCAGTCGCGTCAATACTACTACATCGGCCAGCAGCCCCCGATGAACATTTTCAACCCGGTAGCGTGGAAGAAATTTTTCGACGCCTGGAAAAATGGCGATTTCAAAAAGAAGAACTGACGCCTTTCGGCAAAAGGTGAGCAATAACAAAGACCGCAAAGCAACATGATGTGCTTTGCGGTCTTGCTTGTTTTACCGGGAAAGTACGCAGTAAGATGCTGCTTGCCCGGATTATGGTGATCGCAGGCGGAGTGTGCAAAAAGCTTACTTCGCGCCTTTTTCGTCGGAAACAGTCAGTTTGTGGCGGCCATTTGCGCGGCGGCTCGCAAGTACTTTGCGGCCATTTTTGGTAGCCATACGCGTGCGGAAGCCATGTTTGTTTACCCGCTTGCGCTTTGATGGTTGGTACGTCCTTTTCATTGCTTGTATCTTTTAACCTTTAACCAGTCTTTTAAAATGGCTGGCAAAGGTAAATTTAATATTTCAAAACCTCAAAACAAAATTCCGCGAATCTTCAGACTTTTTGCGACACCGACTAAACCGTCATGATTTCCTTGTCTTTAGCTTCCACCACAACATCCACTTTTTTGATGTAATTGTCGGTCAAGGTTTGCACTTCTGCCTCTTTGCGCTTGCCGGCATCTTCGGGATAGCCATCTTTGATCGCTTTTTTGATTTCCTCCATGGCATCGCGGCGGGCATTCCGAATGCCTACTTTTGTTTCTTCGCCCATCACTTTCGTTTTTTTGACCATCTCTTTGCGGCGCTCTTCCGTTAGCGGAGGAATGCTGAGCCGGATCATTTCCCCGTCGTTTTGGGGCGAAACACCCAGATTGGCTTCAAAAATCGCTTTTTCAATGTGCTGGATCATGGATTTTTCCCAGGGCTGGATCACCACGGTGCGCGAATCGGAAACGCTGACGTTGGCCACCTGGTTAAGCGGCGTCGGATTTCCATAATAAGAAACAACCAACCCGTTTAACATGGCAGGAGAAGCCTTTCCTGTGCGAACTTTTGTCAGTTCACGTTGCAGGTGTTCGAGCGCATGATCCATGGCTTCATGTGCATGGTCAAGAGCAAAACTGACCGCTTCTTCTTGTTGCATAAGACTCTTGTTTTGATTTTTTTGATGTTTCCGCTTGGGCGGAATATGATAAAAATATGGTAAACATCCCGTTCTGAAACTCCTGTTGGCACTTGCCAATTTGTTCCTTACCCTTTTAATTCCGGTTTGTCGCTCCCAAATAGCGCATGACTAAGTAAAGAAGCATAACCAACGACGACAAAGCTGCCGAAACATAGGTCATAGCAGCCCACCACAGCGCATCTTTGGCACCTTCGTACTCCTGGCCGTGGGTCACGTTGCTTTGGCTAAGCCACGCTAAAGCGCGTTTGCTGGCATCGAATTCAACCGGCAGGGTAATGAAGCTGAAAACCGTCGTCACCCCAAATGCAAAAATCGTAATCAGCATCAGCTGAGGCATGGTAGAGAGCGTCATGAAGGCAATGATCAGCAGAAATTGCTGGGCCATAGCCGAGATATTGACGATGGGCACTAAAGTAGAACGCAGTTGCAGCATGCTGTAAGCCTGGGCATGCTGAACGGCATGCCCGCATTCGTGCGCAGCCACAGCCGCGGAAGCAATGTTTCGGCCCTGATAGACATCAGGACTGAGGCTGACGGTTTTGGTCAGCGGATTGTAATGATCGCTCAGGAAACCATGTCCTTCAACAATTTTTACATCGCGTATGCCATAGTGGCGCAGCATGGCTTCGGCGACTTCCTGGCCACTGAGGCCTGTTCGTATGGGCATTTGGCTGTAGTGCGCAAATTTGCTTTTAAGGCGTTGGCTGAAAAACATGCCAACCAGCGACAAAATGCCGCCAACAATCATATAGCCTAAATAACCATCCGGAAGCATCATACTTTTTTTGGTTAGGTTAAACAATCCCGACCCAATCAGGAAATGCGTTCAAATCCCGTATAAGGGCGCAATGCTGATGGAATAACAATGCCTTCGGGTGTTTGGTTGTTTTCCATCAAAGCGGCTACAATGCGGGCCAGGGCCAGCGCAGAGCCATTAAGCGTATGGGCCAGGCGATTGGTTTTGCCGTCGCGGAAACGCAGTTTCATGCGGTTGCTTTGGAACGTTTCAAAGTTGGAAACCGAACTGACTTCCAACCAGCGTTTTTGAGCAGCCGACCAGACTTCAAAGTCGAACGTGAGGGCTGAAGTAAAACCCATATCGCCGCCACACAGACGCAGGATGCGGTAAGGAAGCTCTAATTTTTGCAGCAAACTTTCCACATGCGCCAACATACCCATGAGGGCGTCATACGACCGGTCGGGGTGTTCAATCCGAACAATCTCGACTTTGTCGAACTGGTGAACGCGGTTCAGGCCGCGTACATGAGCGCCATAAGAACCCGCTTCCCTACGGAAACAAGGGGTGTAGCCCGTCATGCAAATCGGAAAATCCGACTCGTCTAATATGACGTCGCGATAAATATTTGTCACCGGTACTTCTGCTGTGGGAATCAGGTACAGGTCGTCTTCGGTAATGTAGTACATCTGGCCTTCCTTATCCGGAAGCTGGCCGGTAGCCGTTGCAGTGGCTTCATTCACCATCAGTGGCGGCTGTATTTCTTCGTAACCGGCTTCAGCAGCAGCATCTAAGAAAAAACCGATCAGGGCCCGCTGCAGCCGCGCTCCCTTGCCCCGGTAAACCGGGAACCCCGCGCCGGTAAGCTTAACGCCCAACTCCAGGTCGAAGAGGTTGTATTTTTTTGCCAATTCCCAGTGTGGCAGAGCGGTTTCGCCCAATTCGGGCAGAGGGGCAGGCCAATCCTTATACACATCATTGTCTTCCGCTGAAACGCCGAAAGGAACAGACTCGTGCGGAATGTTCGGAACTTTATAAAGCAGGTTGGTCAACTGGGTAGTACTTTCTGCCAGTTGCACCTCCAATTGGTCGGTTGCTCCTTTGAGTTCATTGACCCGGTTGCGTGCTGAAGTTGCTTCGTCAGCTTTTCCGGCTTTCATCAACTCTCCGATGGCTTTCGACATCTGGTTCCGTTCAGCCAATGCATTGTCTATTTCAGTTTGCAGACTGCGGCGCCGGTCGTCCAAAGCAATCAGGTCATCAACAATCTTCAGATCTTCCTCTTTGAAATTTCTGCGCTTTAACCCTTCGATCACACGGTCTTTACTTTCCCTGATAAAGCTGATTTGTAGCATAATGGGTGTAGAAGTTAAAAAAAACTTAAGATGCTTGTGAAATATAAACTTTAAGCGCCAAATGCAGTTAAAATTTTCGCAAAGATAGTACTTGCATTTAGAAAATAAGTGTATTTTTGCTCGCGTAAAGTTTGCAAAACACGCCACTGCGAGCTGCAGCCACTTTGAAAACATCCTGTTCTCAATTCCTGATTCAGATTCCTCTACATCTTTTTTCACAACGCAAAAGAAAAAGAGCGGTCGAAGGCCTATACAGGCATTGGGCAAGGATAAAGTGAAAGCAATTCAGCTTTGATAAATGTTCCAGTAAACTGCTCTGTATATTTTAGCGAGATAGCCGGCAATGAAACGGACTGAGCAGTTGTATTTTTTGCAAGCCTGAGATTTCAATTCAATTCAAATTGCGGCACACTTCACAACCCCCCGGCAGGCTTATGCCCGGGAAATTTTCAACACACAGTTCTTTTTTATAGATGAATGATATTGACGGAGCGGAGCATATTTGGCAGGAAGGGCAGTATTGTCCGGCCTCCCCGAACTTATTCCTTCGTATAAAACACAACGAACATAGGCTAATGAGCGCCAATCGACTGCCCGGTAATACTGGGGGCAATTGCACGCGTAGTAGCAAAAATCATAACACACCACAATCATTATGTTGGATATTCTGCAATTAAACGACATGCTCGTGCCCGAACTCAGGGACCTTGCCGAGCAATTAGGCATCAATGGCCACAAGAAGTTGAACAAACAGGAGTTGATTCACCACATCCTTGACCACCAGGCCACTATGCAAGCTGCCGCTCCTCCGGTTGAAGCGAATGGCGCAGCGGAAGAAGACAAAAAGCCACGGCAAAAACGCCCGCGGGTAGAGTTGGAAGCCAATGAAACAAAGCCTAAAAAACTCTTTAAGCCGCTGTCTAAAGTTCGGGAAGACGTTCGCAAAGTTGACCCCATCCTGAACGAAGCAACCGGCGAAGACGAAGATGAACCGTTTTTCCCACAGCCTCAGGCCGAGGAAGCACCCATCACAACAAGCGCTCCTGACCCTAACTATGCACCACCACCGGTTCAGCAACCTGAAGAAGTTCGGGAAGAACAACGCCCACGCCCGGTTCGCCGTGTAGGTGAAGACCGTCGTGAGCCCCGCGAACCCCGCGGAGGTGATGACCGCGAGCCCCGTGATGTTCGGGAGCCGCGTGACGTTCGCGAACCGCGTGATGTTCGCGAGCCGCGTGATGTTCGCGAACCCCGCGGCGACGACTACGGACGCAGAAGGAATGAAGATCCCCGCCAGGAAGGCTATAACAGCGGCCCCCGCCAGCGCCAGGAACCTGAAGGCGAACCGGAACCGCGCTTCGACATCGAACTCGATGGCATCATCGAAGGCGAAGGCATTCTGGAAATGATGCCCGACGGCTACGGCTTCCTGCGCTCTGCGGATTACAACTACCTCACTTCGCCCGACGATATTTATGTGTCGCCTTCCCAGATCAAATTGTTTGGGTTGCGCACCGGCGATACGGTAAGGGGGGCCATCCGCCCGCCAAAAGAAGGTGAAAAATATTTCGCGCTGCTGCGCGTCTCTAAAATAAACGGCCTCAATTCGCAGGACATCCGCGACCGCGTGCCGTTCGATTACCTGACGCCCCTGTTCCCTACAGAAAAATTCAAACTGACCACGTCTTCAACGGGCCGCGATTTCGGTACCCGGATGATAGACCTGTTCACGCCGATTGGTAAAGGCCAGCGCGGTTTGATCGTAGCCCAGCCAAAAACCGGTAAAACCTTCCTGCTCAAAGACGTCGCCAATGCAATCGCCCGCAATCACCCTGATTGCTACCTGATCGTGTTGCTGATTGACGAACGCCCGGAAGAAGTCACCGACATGAAGCGCAGTGTGAATGCGGAAGTGATTGCTTCTACCTTCGACGAACCTGCCGACAACCACGTTCGTGTGGCTACCATCTGTCTGGAAAAAGCGAAACGTATGGTGGAAAGCGGCCACGATGTGATCATCCTGCTCGATTCCATCACGCGCCTTGCCCGCGCCCACAACACCGTGGCCCCGGCCAGCGGAAAAGTACTTTCCGGTGGGGTGGAAGCCAACGCGCTGCACAAACCGAAGAAATTCTTTGGTGCTGCCCGGAACATCGAGGGCGGCGGCTCGCTCACCATCCTCGCTACAGCCCTGATTGACACCGGCTCGAAAATGGACCAGGTGATCTTTGAAGAATTCAAGGGAACGGGTAA
>JABWAJ010000356.1 GCA_013361075.1 Saprospiraceae bacterium
TATACTGTGGCACCGAATACTACCATTTTGCTTCAAAACCTTCTCAACGGTGCCCCGACGGACAACTGTGGGATTGCCGGGACGGGTTTGAGCAAAGACCGGTTTACCTGTGCTGAAACAGGAACCCAAAACGTGACCATAACAACGGTTGATGTAAATGGTAACACGGCGAGTTGTGTCGTACCCGTGTTGGTGGAGGATGGTTTTCAGTTTGTTTGCAATGATAAAAACCTGACACTGGACGCCAGTGGCATAGCCATTTTGACGACGGCAGATGTCGTAACGCTCATGCCTTCTGCCTGTGGCAGTTATTTTCCATCCTTAAGCCAAAATTTCTTCGATTGCACCGATGTTGGTACAAATCCTGTCACGGTAAACATCAGCAATGGCGAGAGTTGCCAGGTCACAGTGACGGTTACTGATGCAATGCTACCTTCAGTGACTTGCCAGAACATAAATATGTCGCTTGATGCTAACGGCGATGCGACCTTGCTGCCTGCGCAAGTGCTTTCCGACGCAACTGATGCCTGCGGTATTGGCAACCTTAGCCTCAGCCGGAGCAATTTTAGCTGTACTGACCTCGGCAACCCGGTACTCATTACCCTTACGGCTACCGATGTCAACGGCAATTCGGCTACCTGTACGGCAACGGTGACCGTCACGGACCCGATTTCACCAACCCTGAATTGCCAGGATGTTACGCTTCAGTTGAATTCATTGGGACAAGCGACGCTCACGCCGGCTATGGTTTCTCCGATGATCAGCGACAACTGCGCGGTACTGAGTACGAACCTGAGCCAAACGGCGTTCGAGTGCAGTTCGATTGTGGAGCCGCCGACAAACTATGCCCTGAATTTTACGGGCGGGCCTAATGCTTACCTCGCTTTTGCATCTGCCCTGACCGGTTTGGGGAATTTTACGTTTGAAACCTGGTTCAAAGATGAAACCAGTGGCACCACGCCCAGGTATCTGGTAAGTTGGCAGGGCAGTGTATTGGAACTTGCAGATTTGAACGGCAACCTTTTTGTGCGTTTTGGCAGCAGCAGCACGGTGATTTCAGCCCCTTTGCGCAACGGTGCCTGGCATCACCTCGCGGTTGTTCGCAATGGCACGAACGTGACCATTTACCTGAATGGAGGCGCTATCTGGTCGGGCGCTTATAATTTTGCTCTGGGCTCCAATTTCCAGATTGGCCGGCGCTATTCCACGACCGCCACGACACAAGGCCCGTGGATCGGAAAAGTTGACGAAGTGCGCTTTTGGAATACCGCCCGTACAGCTTTACAGATACAAAGCGCCATGAATGCGCCGCTGCAAGGTACGCCTTCGGGCCTGATTGGCTACTGGCCTATGAACGACGGGCCTGGCCTGGCCATTGCTGCCGACGCTTCGGTAAACAACAACCACGGCGTTCTTTCCGGAATCATGAACCCGTCTACAGCCTGGGTGAGCGGTGCGCCGTTGCAACCCCTATCCACAGTGGTTCCTGTTACCCTGACAGCCCTGGATATTGCGGGCAATTCCAGCACCTGCACGGTTTCGATAACGATCCTCAGCGGTCCGAATCCCTGTTGCCCGCCGCCGGTGGTACATTGTCGAAACATTAGTGTACCGCTCGGGCCTTCGGGTACGGTTACCATCACCCCGGCACAAGTGGACAATGGCAGCAGCGCGGATTGCGGCATCCAGTCTATGAGCGTTTCGCCCAATACTTTTACCTGCGCCACTGTCGGCGTGCAAACCGTTACGTTGACAATCACCGACAACAACGGCGTTTCGGCCACCTGCACGGCACAGGTGACCGTGCTGGGGAAACCGGATATTCAAACCAGCAGCACGCCTGTTGTTTGCGAAGGGGAGGCTTTCGACCTGACCACGTTGAACATAGCTGAAAATACCGGTGCATCCTTCGTGCTGACTTATCATAGCGACACGCCGGCAAATGCGGGGAATGAATTGGCTTCGACCAACGTTTCGCCTGCTGCTACAACGACTTTTTATGTGCTGGCAACCTCCTCCTCAACGGGCTGCACGGATGAATTGCCCGTTGTCGTAACCGTCAATCCAACGCCCAGTGATCTCGACATCTATCTGTACGATACCCCGGAGATTTGTACCGGAGAAAACTACTCCCTTTGCGGCATAGGCATTGTTTCCGGCGGGACCGGGCTGAGCAATTATTCCTGGCACAGCGACGAGCCGGCTACACCGGGTAATTTAATCAGTGATTGTGACGTCAGTCCAACCACCAACCAAACTTATTATGCCCTGCTCACCGACGGCAATGGCTGCACCGTTACCCGCAGTTTTGACCTGACTGTGAATACCGGGCCTGATGTTTCGGTAAGTACGCTTGCACCCATTTGTGCAGGCGAAAGCCTGAACCTGGCCGCACTGACTGTTACGGACGCCAACAACACCGGCGCTTCGCTGACCTACCACAGCAACAGCCCGGCTAATACGGGCAACCAACTGCCTTCTACAACCGTAATGCCGGCTGCTTCGACGACCTACTACCTGTTGGCCACGGCAAGCAACGGCTGCAAAGATGAAGTGTCCGTCAGTGTGGTCGTCAATGCAAGTGTGCCGCAGGCGTTTTGCCGGAATGTAACGGTGCAATTGGGCAGCGATGGCACGTACACGCTTTCGCCGGAGCAGGTGGACGACGGTAGTTTTGCGACTTGCGGGTCGGTGACGCTCTCGGTTACCCCCAATGTTTTTACCTGTGATGAATTAGGCGACAATACCGTGACACTGACGGCTACAGCGCCAGGTGGGGCATCAAATAACTGTACTGCCGTAGTACATGTAGAAGCAGTTGGAGATCGGTTATTTGGTACGGGAACGGAACCTCAGATGGGGGTCGTTTTTAGTATGAGAACCGATGGCAGTGAATTTAATGCTTTGACCACTTTTGAAAGATCATCGAAAAGTCCTCATGCGTCGCTTGTTTCTGGTGAAGATGGCTTTCTGTATGGGACATCAGTAGAAGGTGGCAGCTTGGGCAGAGGCACCATATTCCGGGTACAACCTGATGGTTCCGGCTTTCAAATCCTCCACCACTTTGATGGTATCAATGGTGAAAATCCGTACGCAGGTTTAACGTTGGGGGATGATGGGCTCTTGTATGGCACAACCCGCAGCGGCGGCAGTGATGATTTTTATGGCGTCATATTTCGAATTCAAAGAGACGGCAACGGCTTTCAGGTGCTGCATGATTTTAGCTACTTAGATGGTTGGTATCCCTATACCCGCTTAAGCTTTGGCAGCGACGGCCTGCTTTATGGCACAGCCTCTGGTGGAGGGAGTCTGGGAAAAGGCACTGTTTATCGCCTGCAACCGGACGGTACAGGCTTTGAGGTGCTCCATCAGTTTAATGGCGCTGACGGGGCATATCCCTACGCCGGACTGACCCTTGGCGTGGATGGATTCCTTTATGGGACCACCACTTCCGGTGGGAATCTGGAAAGAGGCACCATCTATCGCCTGCAATCGGATGGCACAGGCTTCGAGGTACTCAACCAGTTTAATGACGTTAATGCAGCCTCGTCCTATTCCGAGCTGACTTTTGGCGCGGACGGGCGTCTTTATGGTACAACCTCATTTGGAGGTGGTCGTGGTTATGGAACAATATATCGCTTGCAGCCAGATGGCACAGATTTCCAGCTGATTTATTCATTTTCGGGTAGTGATGGCGGCTATCCGTTTGCGGGGCTGATTCCTGACGCCAATGGGTTCCTGTATGGAACGACTTACTATGGTGGTACTTCCGGCTTTTGGGGAACGGTTTTCCGAATTCAAACAAACGGTACCGGTTTTCAGACACTTCAATCATTTAATGCAGACAATGGTTTTTATCCCTATGCCGGGCTTATCCTTTATTCCGATGGTTTGTTATATGGTACTACCAGCGGCGGGGGTAATTCGGGCAATGGCGTAATTTATCGCCTTCAGCCGGAAGGTTTTGGTTTTCAGGCGATTAATGATTTAGTTAATGCCAGCGGCGCTCAGCCGCTAAGTGAGCTGGTTTTGGGGAGCGATGAATTGCTGTATGGGGTTGCCCGCTTCGGCGGTAATTCAGGAAATGGCGTAGTATTCCGCATACAAAAAAATGGTGCGGGTTTTCAGGTAATCCATTCATTTGATAATGCTATCGGTGCTGAACCGGACGCCGGACTAACGCCTGGTCCCGATGAATTTTTGTACGGCACTACTGCTTTCGGCGGCAATATGGATTTTGGTACCATTTATCGAATGAAGATGGATGGCACTAACTACGAGGTCCTGCATTCCTTTGATTATTCAAATGGCGTTCACCCGTACGCCAAACTCGTATCAGGCGACGATGAGTTTCTATACGGGACAACCCATTTTGGAGGGACTTTGGGAAATGGGACGGTCTTTCGTATTCAAAAGGACGGCACTGGTTTCCAGCTACTGTATTCATATGAAATGGGTGGAACTAACCCTTTTGGCGGTCTAACCCTTGGCGCTGACGGTTTCTTATACGGAACCACGAGTGAAGGCGGTGATTTTGATATGGGAATCGTTTATCGCCTAAATGTGAATGGCACAAATTTTGAAATCCTCCACCATTTTGACGGCGTCAATGGTACTATGCCTTTTGCGGGATTAACCCTTGGCAACGATGGGCTTTTATACGGGACTACTGAACTCGGCGGCAATTATAACAGCGGTACCCTATTCCGCATACAAACCAACGGAATGGGATTTCAGGTGCTCCACCATTTTGACTACACGAATGGGGGTCAGCCAAGATCTGGTCTAACCCTTGGCGGCGATGGCTACTTATATGGAACTACTTTTTATGGTGGCTATGGAACTACTTTTTTCGGTAGCAATTCAGATCATGGTATTGTTTATCGAATACTCCAGGATGGCACAGCGTTCGAGGTCATCCGCTATTTCGATGGTTCAGATGCTTCCAAGGCGCAAGCTAATTTGCTTTATGTTCCCGGCTACGACTGCTCCGGTGGGTATGCCGCCCCAAAACCAGGACTTCGAACAGCAGAAGCAGAGACCCCATCCAAACAGATTGATTTTTATCCCAATCCAACTGCAGGTAAGTTGTTTATCCGGATGAGAACCGATCCGGAATCTTTAGTCAATATCCAGGTCTTCAACAACCTCGGGCAGCAGGTGCTGGCGCAACAAATGGAAGCAACGGCAGGAAGTGTGGGCGTTTTGGAACTTGGGCGATTGGACAATGGCGTGTATATCGTTCGGGTTTCCGTGCCCGGGCAGGCACCGGTGAGTGAGCGGGTGGTGCTGAACAGACCCTGAATTTCCTGAAAACGTTAAAATACCCCCATCAGCGTGATTGCAGGAGGCAGGGGAAATCGGCAATTTGCGGGCATTCTTGAGGGGTTTTACCACATGGCGCACATCGTTATTTTCACCAGAGTACCATAACGGGCTTTTTCGTACGATGTGATGAAAAGGCAATGTGGTAAAACCCACGATTTTTTGTAAATTGCACAGATACAAGCCATCATCTTTGAAGATACGCAGCCGTCATCTTACCCGCAACCACATTTTGGCACCAGGCATTCAGCAAGTAATGGATATCGTCCCGGGCCGGCGGCTATTGCCATTGTTTGCCAGCCTGCTCCTGTGGTTTTCCGGATTTGCGCAGCAGCATTATTTTCAGAATTTTTCGGTAGAGGAGGGCCTGCCGCAAATGCAGGTCAACGGCATTTGCCAGGATGCCCTGGGCCGCATGTGGTTCACCACCCTTAGCGGCATTTCTTGCTTTGACGGGCGCAGTTTCCAGAATTTCAGCCAAAAAGATGGTTTGGCCAGCAACATTACCACAAAAATTTTAGCCGACCGCAGCGGACACATCTGGGCCGGAACTACCCGCGGGTTATCGGTATTCGACGGCAAACAATTCAAAACGTATACCGGGAGCGGGGCCAAAAATCAGGTCAACGCGCTGGTAGAAGATCACAACGGGAAGATATGGGCTGCCCTGAACGGAAAGTTGCACTACATGAATGCAGGGAAATTGGAAGCTTACCCCGACGAGCGCTTTAAGAAGTTTCCGGTGCAGTCCCTTTTTTGCGACGCAAAAGGCCGGCTCTGGGCCGGGGGACCAAAAGAAG
>JABWAJ010000357.1 GCA_013361075.1 Saprospiraceae bacterium
GACGCTTGCGATTTTAGGATCTGCGATGACGTTGTTATTGGTAGTCAGGTTGGCAGCAATGGTAGCACCTGTTGGGTCGTCCTGAGTTGCCTGGCCGGAAGTAACGCGGATGATCCCGGTACTCGTAGCGTCAACGGTAGTGTTGGAGCCCGCTTCCCAAAAGAGGTTATTCAGAACTTTGAGCTCACCGCTCAACATTTTTTGGTGTGCATCGTTGGTACCGGAGTTTTTATCCTGAATTTCGATGGCTTTGCCTTTTTGAGCCAATACAATAGAGTTGGCAACCGTACCTGCTGTACCTGCACGTAACAACCAGCCCAGCGGATTGGCAGCTGTGGCACCGGCACCCGAACCAATATGGGTCCAGTTGAAGACTGCCGGGTTGGAGTATGGTGTCAGGTCGTCGGGTGTGGAGCCGTCAAGTTCGCCTCCAAGGTCGGCAATGTCTGAACGCTGGATTGAGAACCAAAACTGGCCCTGTCCAGTAAACACTTCATCCCAGTCGAAGCTGTCGTCTTCAGCGAAAGCAACAACGGCATATTTCAAATTGGGAGCGCCCCCGAAAAATTCGACACCATCATCCGAGTTTGCATACACTTCAATGTATTCAAGCGTGGTGCCACTTCCTACAGCGCCCAGGGTAAGTCCGTTCAATTCGTTGCCCGAAACAATCAGGCGACCGCCATGGCGAATCGATGCATATTTCAGGATGCCGGAATTGTCAGCATTGTCGGTTCCGCCATAAGCGCCGCGAGGTTCGCTTGTTGGAATGCCCTCAACGTTGACTTCAGCATTGCCATTTTTTTGCGTAACGCCTTTTCCAAGAATAACGATCCCTCCCCAGAGAGAGTTATCGGTTGGGCCCAAATCATTCGGATCGTTGGTATCATCTGCTTCTGCAGTAAAAATGATGGGTTCCTCAGCAGTGCCTTCCGCGAAAATTTGGCCACCACGGGCAATGACCAATGCCGAAGGATTGCCTACATCGGCGCGTGGGGTGAATTTCACCACCGTACCCGGCTCAATGTTAAGCTTGGCACCATCTTCAACGAAAACCAATCCGTCAAGGAGATAAATGTTGTCTTTTGTCCAGTTAACCGTCTGCCCTGGCGCGATGTCGGCATCCACGATCGGAACGATCGGTTGTGCGACTGCCTGAAGGGTCAGCAGTAAAAAAGGAATCAATAGAGCGTAGAGCTTGCGGTTCATAAAGAGCTTTTTTTAGTTTATAAAAACCGCTGCAAGGTTACGCCGCCAGTATAAACTCGCTATTAATCCTTTGTTAAGTTATTATTAAGCCTTTCGAGGGTTTGTAAGAGTGCCCGGAGTTGTTTTTATTTGCAGGATACTATCATGTGAAATCAACCACAATGACTATGCAGAAAGTACTACTTCTAAGTTTTGCGCTCCTGTCGCAGGCAATCCCTGCCAAAGCTCAACTCTGGCTCGAACTGGGCGCACGCGCCGGTTTTCACTTTAATGGAATGTTCAACGACAACATTTCTAAGGACCCTCAGCACGATTACAGCCTGGGGCATGCCCTGGCATCAGGGTTGGTAGCAGGCCTTAACATTGGGGATTACCACGGCATTAACGTAGAATTGATTTTCGCAAACAACCAACAGCAGTTCAATTTTCGCGGCAGCGACTCTATTTCCAATGGGTCTTTTGTGAACCGGGTTAACTGGAAAACGACCGAGTTAAACTTACTTTACCGGTACTATTCTGACTTCGGTGCCTATTTGGAAATTGGCCCTAAAATCGCTTACGTCCGCGAAATCCGCCAACGCCTGGGCATTGATCCGGTTGCCCTGAATGGCGAGTACGAAGATTCTTACCTGGCCGGAATTTTTGGGATCGGGGGTTTTCTGGCCGCAAATGAAACGCTGACCCTTAAAATAGGGCTCCGCGCCGATTATGCCCTGGCCGATCTGGTTTCTGCTAAAGGAAAAGCAGACAACTATCCTGCGTTTTATACAACTTATCCCACCCAAAAACCAACCCGCCCTTACCGCATAGGCATTTCGCTGGAACTGAATTTCGGGGTCGGTGGTGTGGCAAGTGCCCAGTGTGGCAGCCGAAACCTGATGTTTGGCACGCGTTACCGGTAATGGAGTATTGGCAAATGGAAGGAATCCTGCGTGAAATTTCGGGCAATTCTGGTGTTGCTGTCAGTTTAACTCCCGCTGGTTTTGTCAATGCTGTGAAAAATGCTTTCTTTGCACAACCTTTTTGACAATGGTCTGTTGGGAAGTTGGTTATTAAATGAAACACGATGAGCTTTAGTGAAAAAGCAAGTTTGATCATCTATCGTTTTCGGGAACGTGGATTAGAGGTTTTTTTGGTCAATGATTCTGAAGAAAACGAAAACTGGGAGATTCCGGAAGGCGACATTGCCGAGTTCAAATCCCAGCCCCTTATCGAACAGGATCGCCTCATTTCGCTCGATCCGGTTCAGCAGGATGACGGCGCAACGGAAAAAGCCTGGGCTGTAGAAGGCGACTGGCATGAAATTCCTTCGCTGAAGCACATGTTGTATGAAGATGCTGTTGAGCTGAAAAACAAAGTCCTGCAAATGGAAAAAGGTACCTTTTTTGGCCTGAAAGAAGCCTTCAAAAAGGTGTTGCCCCATCAATACAAGTTCCTGAAGGAACTGAAGGAGATTTTGACGGATCGGAATTCAATTAAGAATATATAGACGACTCCTATACCTATAAAACGGCCACAACACAACCCAATACCCCTATCTTCCACTATGTTTCACAATTCTTTTTACGATCCATGCTCCCTGACTTACCAGTCGCAGCAAATAAACCCCATCTGATAACTTACTCAAATCCAGATTATTACCCACACCCCCCTGGTTAGTTTGTACCCATTGGCCCGATGCATTATACACCTCTATCCGATCCCATAGGCCTATTCCTTCGCTTTCGATACAGACCGTGGATGAGGTAGGATTGGGATAAATATGTACAGATTTTTCGGGTATAGACCAGGGTGAACTGCTGAGGGGTGCGCAAAAAATAGTGTCTAAACAGCCATCCTTGCTCACCTTTATCAGCCAGCCCCAGTCCTTGACCACAGGCTCATACGTGCGGCTGTATCCACAAACCACGAGGCTTCCGCTTAGCAATTCCACCGCATCGTAATAATAATTGGTGGAACCGGTTTCGTAACTCCAGAATGCAGTGTCAACCCGATTCCAAACTTGGTCGCCCTGGTTGTCTAAACGCACCATCCAGCCGGAAAAGGAATTGTACCACATCGGCACAGGGGGAATGGGATAATGGACAGGTTTAACGCCAATTGCCAACCATCCTCCGTCATTGAGCGAGATGCCTTTTTGAAAGCCATTAACAGGAAAGTCAGCTACGCCAAATGTATCGTCCCGGATGATGTTAAAATCCTCATCTCGAATGATAAATTTAGGTTGTCTGGATATTTCATTATAAGTGGCATTGTACCAGCCTCTTGCGCTCGTATAAGCCCAGTGGTCCTCCTGTGTCTTGAAAAGACTGCCTACACCGAGTTCTTCCAATGATGGCTGGCTTTCCCATTGCCATTTGATATTCCCGAGGCTGTCAATAGCGAAAATTTTGCTGGTGTTTCGGGTTTGGGGAAGAGGAACTCCATTAATGGACGTAGAAGATGCACCGATAACCAATTCATCATTATCCAGTTTAAAAATACTGCCGAATAAATCTCTTTTATCATTCGCGCCATACTCTTTTTTCCATATCTTGTTGCCTGCTAACCCTGTTTTCTGGATAAATACTTCTATTGAGGTTGACGGACTATAGTTTGTCCCGCAAATCAAATAGCCATCATTTGTTTCTATCACTTCCCGAGAGATATTATTTGTGTAATAATTATCAGAATACGCCACAAAATTTATCAATTCTCCATGGTGATCAAATCTTGCAAAATAACCATTTTGGCTATTGAAAAACTGGCCCACGCCAACATATCCGCTCCCGTCGCTTAGCTTGATAAAACTGTTGGGAAATACTGTCGTAAAATGGTCGCCGAGGCTGTCATAATGAATGCGGTAATCCAATAAATTGCCGCTCGTATCAAAACGGGCGAAAAGCATTCCGAAAGTCGGTTGCCCTTCTTCCAATGCAGTGCCGTACACGACTAAAGTATCCCCTGACAATTCCAGGCTGCCAAAACCTACAGCCAACGCTCCGAAATCATAGGCTTGATTGAAGCTTGTTTGCGCAGGTGCTGAATATCCGATAATTACCATGAAAAGGATTAATAAATATCTCATAGCAAAAGTATAGATGCCTAGTCGGGTGTTAAGAACAATCGGCCAAGCTTGTAATGGAAAAACTTACTTGTCTATGATAATTTTGCCGCTTTTCAGGGTTTTACCTTCAGCCACCAAATGGTAAAAATAAACCCCGGATGCATGAGCGTCGGTTTGCCAAGTGTAAGCATTGGCCAGCCCAACGCCAAGCTTTATTCGTAGTACCTGCCTTCCATTTAAGTCAACTATGCTCAGGACAGCTTCTCTCACCTCTACCGGCAGGGAAGCCGAAAAGTTTACATAATCCTTTGCCGGATTGGGGGTTACCTGTATCCAATCGAGTTTTTGTGTTGTTCGGGCCAAATTCCTATGCTCCATAGAACGTTCTTCAAGGCGATTGCCGTCTTTCACATATTCAGCGGGGAAGTGTTCGCCGTACAGCGTCAGGATGCTCTTGGCCCAGGCTTCAGCGTAGCCGCCTTCATCAAGGTAGTCTTTGACCGTTAGCAAGGTGGGTACCTCCAACTCATAGAAAGCCTTGCCAGCCATAAGGTTAATGATAGACTGGTAGTTTCCAATATCTGCCAATTGGTCACCCGTCAGTTGATACTTGCCGATGGCTGCATCAAGCAACGATAGCGCCGCCGGGGCATTTCCAATACTAAGTCGCTGGCCAGCGAGCCACAAATCCCCTTCGAAGCTGCCTAAGTGTGTCAGCCAGGTATGGAGTGTATCCGCATTGAAATCGAGCGTGTCGTACAACTCATGGACAATAACCATATAGGCATCCTCGTCCATCATCCGTTGACGGTAGGCCATCTGGCGGGCACTTTCGTCAGTGGAGCTTGAGGCATAACTTGTCTTGGCGGCAAGGTAGGCATCCTTTTCCTGGAAAAAATCGGATTTGATCAAAGCAATTTCCTCCTCCGTCCTGCACGGCGGCTCACAATAGTCAATAGAGCACCCGTTAAACTCAGATGTAGGTACAAGTATGATATTCCCCTCGATAGCTACATCGCCAATTTTAAGGAAATTATCCTTATTCTACAAAAGTCAATGCCCTGATTTCTTTTCGTACCGCATAATCCCTCGTTTTCGGGGAATACACTTCCATAGGAACCGAATAAACAATCGCCTTTCGGCCAATGCCCGAGTCCGGGTTTTCGAGCAGCGGTTCGGAGCCTTCGAAATAGCGCAGCCACATGAGCTCGTGCTCTACGCCAGCCTCGTCTTTCAGCACGAGATAGCTGACATCACCGGCATTGGTCACGCGCACAATGGCACCGGTAAGTTCTTCGCCGCCGTCTTCCCAATAAACCTCATCAGCCCCCATTCCGGCAGGGTCTTCCACAACAGTCGGTTCTTCTTCGAGGGTACCGGCTACCGCCATCAGGGTCTGCGGGCATTTACCAAACATCAGGATGCCGATTTTTTCGCCCAATGCCTCCATGGCGGATGAGTTGCCCAGATCCGCTTCTATTCCGAGTTCTTTGGAGTGCTTTGAATAGCTGCCGAGCATGCACAGGCCCAGTTGCATTTCAATGTCTTCCGACTTCATTTTCGATACGTCTTTGCCATCCATACAATCGCAGGTTTCCTGCGCGATCAGGTTGTAGATTTCTTCCTGTTTTTGCTCTTCTTTTTTTGATTTTTTGGATTTGCCCTTCTGCGCAACGGCAGGGATGGTCAGCAGCAAAGCCAGCAGGCAGAAGAGAACGGGGATTGGTCTGGACATACAATGTTGTTTTGTTGGAAAATATGATTGGAAAATTTGACACATTCCCGTTTTAGAGCACATTGGAGATCCCCAACATGCTCCAAACGATCAACAGTTACACCTTTCGGTAAGTCGTTCCGATTACCAGCAG